>NZ_JBHXTG010000052.1:0-67178 GCF_042677465.1 Kitasatospora sp. NPDC127111 | reverse complement strand
TCACACCCGCGTTGAGCGGCACGGCAACCACCGGAATAGGGCGGCCCCGCGCACTGCGTCCTCGCTGTGTTATTTCAAAAGGAATCTCCAACCCCAGGAAGTCCTGAGGCCGGGGATGTCAACATATCTGGCGTTGACTTTTGGCACGCTGTTGAGTTCTCAAGGAACGGACACTTCCTTCGGACCGCCTTCCAGCGGGCCCTCCGGGCGCTTCGTTCTTTCGTGTTTCCAGCTTATCAGATGTTTTCCGCTCCGTTTCCGGCGCTTCGTTCATCCAACTCGCTGGTGTCTTCTGCGGCTTGACGCCCCGTCCGACGTTTCAAACTCTAGCCGAACCCCGCTCCGAAAAGCGAATCCAGCCGCAACCCATATAAACCGACACGCCAGAACAAACCCGAGCCGCAGAGCCGAAAAAGGCAAGACGCGACCCAGCCCGAACTGGGAAGTGGTGTTTCCAAGGATTGGCCGCCCCGGGACCGTCCGCGCAGACGCGTGTCCGGTGCTCCCTGCCGAGCGACTAGGAAACACTACGCCGATCGACTGGCCGATGCAAACGTCTCGGGGCCGCCGGCCGCCCGGTCCGGCTCTTGAGCGACTGCTCAAACATCTGCCATCATGCCGCCATCGAACTTGAGCAGTCGCTCAAACGCTCGTCTCGGGGGGACAGTCATGCCTGCTCGCGGGCGGTCGGCCAGGCCGATCTACGTCGAGGCTCGGATCCGCGCACCGATGGACGTGCTCTGGGAACTCACCCAGGTACCGGAGGCTCATGAACGCTGGGACGCCCGGTTCACCCGCATCCGGTACGCGGAAGACGTTCACGCGGAAGACGCACCGGACCCACCCGGGCTGGTCCGGTTCCGGTACTGGCTGGGCCTGCCCGTCGGGCCGGCCCTCACCGGCACCGGGGTGACCGTCGCTGAGCGGCACCGGCCGGACGGCTCGCGGATCAGCGCCCTGCGGTTCGCCGCCGATGGCGGGCTCTCGCCGCTCCAGGAGGGCGCGGGGTACTGGCGGTACACCCCGGCCGGGTCCCCCACCGACGAATCCGTCCTCTTCGTCACGGGCTACGACTACCGGGGCTGGCGCCTACCGGGCGGGGTCTGGCTGGACCGCTGGCTCGTGCGGCCCTTCGTCGGTTGGCTCACGGCGTGGTCCTTCGACCGCCTCCGGCTGTGGGCCGAACACGGCGTGCCGCCCGAACGCTCCCTGCGCCGCGCCGTCGGCGAGGCGGCCGTCCGGCTCGGTTGCGCCGCCGTGATCGGCGCGCTGGCCGACGCCGTGACGGACGGCCGAGCCGGTGTCATCACCGGAGCCGGCTGCGCGGTCCTCGCTCTCCTCCTCTCGCTCCTCGTCCCACCGTCCGCCCTCACCCCGGCGGCCCGGCGCTGTGCCAGGCGGCCGGACCGCACCCGTCCCGCCCGTCCACCCCGGCTGCTCGACACCCTGGAGACCCCGTGACCACCACCCTGGGACCGCTGCCCACCCCCACTTCCTCCACCACCGCCGCCACCGGCACCATCAGCAGCACCGCCACTTCCCGGTCGATCTTCCGGGAGGCCATGGGCTCCGACTTCGACCGCCTGCACCCGCAGCTGCAGCGTCGCTTCGGCTTCTCCAGTGCGGACGGCATCGCCTGCATCGGCACCGGGCGGATGGAGCGCATCCGCCGCGGGGCCGACTGGCTGGCACCGTTCCTGAGGATCGGCAGCCGGCAGAACATCCTCTTCCCGGAGGAGGGACGGAACGTGCCCTTCACCATCGCCAACTACGCCTACCGGGACGGCTTCGGCCGCGAGACCGTCACCTTCGTACGGACCTTCCAGTTCACCCGGCCCCGCCGCTTCGACGCGACCATGATCGGCTCGCGCGACCGGCCGGGCACGGTCGTCGACTTCCTTGGCACGCACCAGCACCTCGCGGTCGACCTCCACCCGCGGGTGACCGCCCGGGGCGGCCTGGTGATCTCCTCGGGCGAGCAGCGGCTCACCGGGCTCCCCGGCTCGCCGCGCTGGCCGTCGGTGCTGACCGGCCGGGCGGACCTGCACGAGTGGTTCGACGACGAGGCCGAGCGGTTCCGCATCCAGGTCCGGGTGACCAACCCGCTGGTCGGCCTGGTGATGGGGTACCAGGGCTGGTTCACCGCCGAGTACCCGCTGGTCGGTGCCGAGGGGATCCCGAACCACGTCCGGCCGGTCCGCGAGTCCGCCCGCGCATGACCCGACGCTGCCGAAGAGGCCAACGGGACCTCATGAGCGAACGGAACGCCGTGAGCACCGGGGCGCATCGAACGCGACGGCTCCCGTGAACGAGGGGAACGAGGGGAACGAGGGGAAGGCCGGACGCCGGCGCAGGGCCGATACGCTGCCCCGCATGAGCGACACACGCGAGCGGCTGATGGAGGCTGCCATCAGCGTGCTCAAACGGCAGGGAATCGCCGGCGTCTCCGCGCGCAGCATCGCCGGCGAGGCCGGGGCCAACCAGGCGCTGGTGTTCTACCACTTCAAGACGGTGGAGGGGTTGCTGGCGGCGGCCGCGTTGCGCGAGACCGCGCAGCGGCTGGATCAGTACCGGCCGCACTTCGCGGCGGCGGGCTCCCTGCGCGAACTGCTGAGCCTCGGGCAGGGGCTGCACGAGCAGGAGCGTGCCAACGGGAACGTCGCCCTGCTCGGGCAGTTCCTGGCCGGTTCGACCGGGCAGCCACAGCTCGCCGAGGCGTCGGCCGACGCCCTGCGGATGTGGACGGAGGAGATCGAGCGGGTGTTGGACCGGCTCTTCGCCGATCACCCGCTCGCCGAGTTCCTCGACCTCCCCGGGCTGGCCCGCACGGTGACCGGGGCGTTCGTCGGTCTGGAGCTCTACGAGGGCGTGGACCCGCAGGCGGCGGCGGCGGCGTTCACCGCTCTGGACCGGCTGGGCGTGCTGGTCGAGGTGGTGGACGGCCTCGGGCCGGTGGTGTCCCGGGCGGTCCGGGCCAAGGTGCGGCGCGAGGTCGGCCGCAACGGCGCGACCGTCTGAGCCGGCGCGCCGCGGAGCTCCGGAACACCTGGTGGGAAGCACGACGGCCGGACCTCCAAGGGGAAGAGGTCCGGCCGTCGGCCGTCGGCTCCGGGGGTGGGGCCCCGGAGCGCGGGCTCAGCTGTTGGTCGGGAAGCCGAGGTTGATGCCGCCGTGCGAGGGGTCGAGCCAGCGCTGGGTGACGGCCTTGCCGCGGGTGAAGAAGTGCACGCCGTCCGGGCCGTAGGCGTGGGTGTCGCCGAACAGCGAGGCCTTCCAGCCGCCGAAGGAGTAGTAGGCGACCGGCACCGGGATCGGCACGTTGATCCCGACCATGCCGACCTCCACCTCGTACTGGAAGCGCCGGGCCGCGCCGCCGTCGTTGGTGAAGATGGCGGTGCCGTTGCCGTACGGGTTGGCGTTGATGAGGGCCACGCCCTCCTCGTACGAGGCGACGCGCACGACCGAGAGCACGGGGCCGAAGATCTCGTCGTTGTAGACGGACATGCCGGGCTTCACGTGGTCGAACAGCGTGGGGCCGAGCCAGAAGCCGTCCGTGGTCGGGGCGCCGTTCGCGTCCTCGGCGGTGATCGGGTGCTTCCGGCCGTCGACGGCCAGCTCGGCGCCGTCGGCGACGCCGGACTCCACGTAGGAGGTGACCTTGTCGCGGTGCTGGCCGGTGACCAGCGGGCCCATCTCGGAGTCGCCGTTGCAGCCGGGGCCGACCTTCAGGGTGGCCATCCGCTGCTTGATCTTCTCGACCAGCTCGTCACCGATCGGGTCGACCGCGACCAGCACGGAGACGGCCATGCAGCGCTCGCCGGCCGCGCCGAAGCCGGCGTTGATGGCCGCGTCGGCGCTGAGGTCGAGGTCGGCGTCGGGCAGGACCAGCATGTGGTTCTTCGCGCCGCCGAGCGCCTGCACGCGCTTGCCGTAGCGGGTGCCGGTCTCGTAGACGTAGCGGGCGATCGGCGTCGAGCCGACGAAGCTGACCGACTTGATGTCGGGGTGCTCCAGCAGACGGTCGACGGCGACCTTGTCACCGTGCACGACGTTGAAGACGCCGTCCGGCAGGCCGGCCTCCTTCCACAGCTCGGCGAGGAAGTTGGCGGCGGACGGGTCCTTCTCCGAGGGCTTCACCACGACGGTGTTGCCGGCCGCGATGGCGATCGGGAAGAACCACATCGGCACCATGGCCGGGAAGTTGAATGGCGAGATGATCGCGACCGGGCCGAGCGGCTGGCGGATCGAGTACACGTCGATGCCGCTGGAGGCCTGCTCGGTGAAGCCGCCCTTGATGAGCTGCGGGATGCCGCAGGCGTACTCGACGACCTCCAGACCGCGCGCGATCTCGCCGAGCGCGTCGGAGTGCACCTTGCCGTGCTCCGAGACGATGATCGACGCCAGCTCGTCCCGGCGGGCGTTGAGCAGCTCGCGGAAGCTGAAGAGGACCGTGGTGCGCTTGGCCACCGAGGCGTTGCGCCACTCGGTGAAGGCCGATGCGGCGGCGGCCACGGCCTGGTCGACCTCGGCGATCTCCGCGAAGTCGACGTGGCCCGCGACCTGGCCGGTGGCGGGGTCGAAGATGTCACCGCGGCGGGGAGCGGCGCCGGCGGTGGCGACCGGCTCGCCGCCGATCCAGTGGATGATGTGCTTGCTCAAGTCCGTCTGCCTCCGAAGTCCCGGGCGGCGTCCTGCCGCCGGTCCCTTGTGTGGCGCCGCCCGCGGGTGGGCCGGGCGACGGGATCACGGGGCTAACCGCGCTCACCACCCAGTGTGGTGGCCGCCGCCCCGCGCCTCAACGAACAGGCTGACGGGGATCGGGGATTCAGCCTTACAGGTCGTCGGCCGAGTGGGCCGAACGGGCGAGGACCGGGCTCTCCCTCAGTCCTCCCCGGGCTCGCGGCTCGCCTTCCCGTCGCCCTCGCCGCTCCCGGTGCCCTCGCCGCTCTCGACGTCCTCGCCGCTCTCGACGTCCTCGCCCGCCTCGACGTCCTCCAGGTACGGGTCGTGCAGCCCGTCCGCGGCCTCCTGCGTCTCCAGCAGGTCCAGCCGCAGGTCCTGCGCCCAGGCCAGCGCCCACCGCTTCAGCCCGTCGACCGCGCCGCTCGGGAGGCCCCGGGCGCGGAACCGGCCGTCGGCGGCCTCCGCCAGCGTCTCCAGCCGGTCGGCGAGGACGGCGGGCTGGAACTCCGCGTCGAGTGCCCCGGCCAGCGCGAGCAGCCCGCCCTCGCGGTACCAGGCGGTGAGGGCGTGCACGTCGATCAGGTCCCGGGGCAGGCCCCGGTCGGCGAGCAGCGCGGTGGTGAGCGCGGCGGCGTCCTCCAGGGCGACGGCCGTCATGGTCAGCGACGGCTCCCCGGGCGCGGGCGCGCCGAGGTCCACCCGGACCGGGCGGTGGCCGAGCGGCTCCTTGCGCAGCTCCACCGTGTGCGTCCGCCCGCCGAGGGTCAGCCGGACGGAGAGCTGTTCCAGTCGCGGCGTTCCCGGGCGCTCGGCGACCCCTCCGCCGGCGGCCCGGTAGGCGGCGGCCAGCTCGGCGGCGGCCGCGGTCAGATCCGTGCCGCCGCTGGTCACCAGGGTGAGCCCGTCCTGGGCGCAGGCCCGCACGCCGTGGGCGCGCAGCGCGTGCCCGCCGGCGAGGACGAGCCCGAGCCGGTCGCAGACGGGCACGGCGAGCTCGGCGAGCCGCAGCTGGGCCGGGCCCGGGCGGAGGGACGCGTCGAGGGCGTCGGGGGCGGTGGTCACGCTTCCAGTCTGACGCGCCCGGCGCAGCGCGCGACCGCCCGGGCCGTCCGCCCGCCCCCGCCCGCACCGTGCTCACCTCACCACCCCACCCGCCGCCGCCCCGCCCGCCGCCGCCTCACCACCGGCACCTCACCAGCCGGTGAGCCGGGCCGCGGCCTCGTGCAGGGCCAGCTCCAGCAGCACGGGGTCGTTGAGCCGCCCGGAACCGTCGGGCGGGACCAGCCAGCGGACACCGCGGCTGCGCCGTCCGGGGTGCGGGACGACGATCCAGGTGCCCTCGCCCGCGGTGCGCACCCCGGTGCCGACCCACCGCGCGGCGGTGCCGACCGGGACGAGGAAGCCGACGCTCTCCCCGCCGAAGTCGGCGAGGACCGGTCCGCACGAACGGGCGTCCAGGATGTCGACGACCGGACGGCCGAGCCGGCCGGGCACCGAGAGGACGTCCCAGCGCCGCCCGGCGGGCAGCGGCATCAGGCCCAGTCCGGTCCGCTCCCACTGCTCCCGGAAGGCCTCCGGGTCCGGTGCCGCCTGGGCGAGCCAGTGCAGTCCGGTGATCTCCATGTGCTGTCCCCGTTCCCCAGCGCTGCCGCGCTGGTCGTAGCGCGACGGGAAGCCGAGACCCGCCGTCACCAACGAGAGGCGGACGGCGGGTCTCTCTTACACGGGTAATCGCTCGCACGGGTCCTCGCTCGCCGAGGTGCACCCGGATGGACCTGTGCGGCCGGCGGTCAGCTGTCGAAGCCGAGCCCCAGCCGGTCGAGCGTGCGCAGCCAGAGGTTGCGGTGCCCGCCGTTGCGGTCCGAGCGTTCCAGCGAGCGGGTGGTGATCTCGATGCCGGCCCAGCGCACCGGCTCGGGCGGGAACGGCAGCGGCTTGCTGCGCACCATCTGCAGCGAGGTGCGTTCGGTCCGCTCCCCCGCCAGCAGGTCGAGCATCACCTCGGCGCCGAACCGGGTGGCGCCGACGCCGAGCCCGGTGAACCCGGCGGCGTAGGCGACCTTGCCCCGGTAGGCGGTGTCGAAGAACGCCGAGAACCGGCTGCAGGTGTCGATCGCGCCGCCCCAGGCGTTGGTGAAGCGCAGCCCCTCCAGCTGCGGGAAGCAGCGGAAGAAGTGGTTCGCGAGGGTGCGGAAGGTCTCCGGCCGCTGGTCGTACTCGTGCCGGACGTGTCCGCCGTAGTGGTAGACGGCGTCGTAGCCGCCCCAGAGGATGCGGTTGTCGGCGGAGAGCCGGAAGTAGTGGAACTTGTTGGCGCTGTCGCCGAGCCCCTGCCGGCCGCGCCAGCCGATGGCGGCGAGCTGCTCGTCGCTGAGCGGTTCGGTCATCAGCGCGTAGTCGTACACCGGCACGACGTACGGGCGGACCCGCTTGAGCAGGGACGGGAAGACGTTGGTGCCGAGCGCGACGCGGCGGGCGAACACCCGGCCGTACGGGGTGCGGACGGCCGTGCCGCTGCCGTACTCCCGCAGGCCGGTGGCCCGGGTGTGTTCGAAGATCCGCACGCCCTGGGCCAGGCAGGCGTCCTTGAGGCCCCAGGCGAGTTTGGCGGGGTGGACCATCGCCACGCCCTCCTTGTCCCAGAGGCCGCCGAGGAAGGTCGGCGAGTTCACCTCGGCGCGCACTTCGTCGGCGTCCAGGACGGTGAGGTCGAAGCCGTACCGCGCGGCGGCCTCGGCGATCTCGTGGAGCTCCTCGACCTGGTGGGGCTGGGTGGCGACGTCGATCTCGCCGGTGCGCTCCCACTCGGCGTCGATGCCGTACCGCTTGAGGGTGGCCTCGATGCCGTCCAGGTTGGCGGCACCGAGGCGTTCCAGCTGGGCGAGTTCGGCGGGCCAGCGCTGCAGGCCGTTGCCGAATCCGTGGGTGAGGCTGGCCGCGCAGAATCCGCCGTTGCGCCCGGACGCGGCCCACCCGACCTCGTTGCCCTCGACCAGCACGACGTCCAGCGAGGGGTCGCGCTCCTTCGCGATGAGGGCGGTCCACAGGCCGGAGTAGCCGCCGCCGACGACCAGCAGGTCGCAGGTGGCGTCGCCGACCAGGGCGGGCAGCGCCGCCGGCCGGCCCGGGTCCTCCAGCCAGAAGGGGGTGGGCTTGGCGTCACTGAGTGCGCGGGCGGAGTCCATGCATTATCAGCCACTTTCTGCGGATAGATGACGGTTGTACGGCCACCGTTGGACGACGGTACGTCAGGCGGTGGCCTTCCGGCGGTTGCCGAGCCACTGGCCGCCGACGGTCAGCGCGACGGCGGCGATGAACATCGCGGTGCCGATGACGTTCACCTGCACCGGGATGCCGCGCTGCGAGGCGCCCCAGACGAACATCGGGAAGGTGACCGTGGTCGGGCCCGAGTTGAACTGGGTGATGATGAAGTCGTCGAAGGAGAGCGCGAAGCTGAGCAGCGCGCCGGCGGCGATGCCGGGGGCGGCCAGCGGCAGGGTGACCCGCAGGAAGGTCTGGGTGGGGGTCGCGTAGAGGTCCTGGGCGGCCTGTTCGAGCCTCGGGTCCATGCTCATCACGCGCGCCTTGACCGCCGTCACCACGAAGCTGAGGCAGAACATGATGTGCGCGATCAGGATGGTGGTGAAGCCGAACGGGATGCGCATGTTGAGGAAGAGGGTGCCGAGCGAGGCCGCCATCACCACCTCGGGCATGGCCATCGGCAGGAAGATCATCGCGGTGGTGGCCGAGCGGCCGCGGAAGCGGTGGCGGGCCAGCGCGAAGGCGACCATGGTGCCGAGCACGGTGGCGCCGATGGTGGCGAGCACCGCGACCTGGAGGCTCAGCGAGAGCGACTGGCACATGTCGGCGACGCCGCAGGGGTCGGTCCAGGCGTCGGTGGAGAACTCGTTCCACTCGTAGTTGAACTTGCCGACCGGCTTGTTGAACGAGAAGGCGAGCACCACCAGGTTGGGCAGCACGAGGTAGGCCAGGGCCAGCAGGCCGGCCAGCACCACCAGGTGGGCGCGGATCCACTTGATCACTCGGGACATCAGACCAGTTCCTCCGTCCCGGCCTTGCGCATGTAGACCGTCACCATGCCCAGGATCAGGGCCATCAGGATGAAGCTCAGCGCGGCGGCCGTGGGGTAGTCGAGCACGTTCAGGAACTGCTTCTGGATGCCGTTGCCGACCATCTGCTCGCTCGGCGAGCCCAGCAGCTGCGCGTTGATGTAGTCGCCGGAGGCGGGGATGAAGGTGAGCAGCGTGCCCGCGACCACGCCCGGCAGCGAGATCGGGAAGGTCACCTTGCGGAAGGTGGTGAAGGGTCGGGCGTAGAGGTCGCCGGCCGCCTCGTGCAGGCGGGGATCGATCCGCTCCAGCGAGGTGTACAGCGGCAGGATCATGAACGGCAGGAAGTTGTAGGTGAGGCCGCAGACCACGGCGAGCGGCGTGGCCAGCACCCGGTCGCCGGAGGTGAGGCCGAGGGCGCTGGTGACGTCCAGGACGTGCAGGGCGTTGAGCGCGCCGACCACCGGTCCGCCGTCCGAGAGGATGGTCTTCCAGGCCAGCGTGCGGATCAGGAAGCTGGTGAAGAACGGCGCGATCACCAGGATCAGGATGACGTTGCGCCAGCGCCTGCTCGCCTTGAAGGCGATCGTGTAGGCGAGCGGGTAGCCGATCGCCAGGCACAGCACGGTCGCGGTGGCGGCGTAGCCGAACGAGCGGACGAAGTGCCAGCGGTACTCGACCAGGGCGTCCCAGTAGGTGGCGAAGTGCCAGGTGACGCGGAAGCCGTCCTCCAGGGTGCCGGTCTGCAGCGAGGTGGAGGCCTGGTAGACCATCGGCACCGCGAAGAAGACGACCAGCCAGGCGATGCCGGGCAGCAGCAGCCAGTACGGGGTGAGCTTCCGCTTCGGCTTGGGCGCGGTCCCGGGCAGCGGGCTGCCGTCCGGGGGTATCGCCTGCGCCGGTGCGGCCTCGGTGGTGGTGGTCATGCCGCCTCCTCCGCGGTGCCCGCGTCGATCGCCTGCGCGGCGTCCAGGGCGAAGGAGTGCGCCGGGTTCCAGTGCAGGACGACGGGTGCGCCGGGGACGATCCGGGCGTCGCGCTCCATGTTCTGCTCGAAGACCGTCACCTCCTGGCCGCCGTCGGTGCGGACCAGGTACTGGGTGGAGACGCCGATGAAGCTGGAGTCGACGACGGTGCCGGCCAGCCGGTTGCGACCGTCGGCGACCTCGGCGGAGGAGTGCTCGATGGTGATCTTCTCCGGTCGGACGCCGAGGTGGACCTTCTTCGCCTCGGTGGCGCAGCGGGCCTTCGGCACGGCGAGCCGGCTGCCGCCGGCGCTGAGCAGCAGGTCGCCGCCCTCGCTGCCGGTGACGTCGGCGGGCAGCAGGTTGGACTGGCCGAGGAAGTTGGCCACGAAGGTGGTGGCCGGGTTCTCGTAGAGGTCGGCGGGCGCGCCGAGCTGTTCCACCCGGCCGCCGTTCATCACCGCGATGGTGTCGGCCATGGTCATGGCCTCCTCCTGATCGTGGGTGACGTGGACGAAGGTGATGCCGACCTCGGTCTGGATCCGCTTGAGCTCCAGCTGCATCTGGCGGCGCAGCTTGAGGTCGAGGGCGCCGAGCGGCTCGTCCAGGAGCAGCACCTGCGGGTGGTTGATGAGGGCGCGGGCGACGGCGACGCGCTGCTGCTGGCCGCCGGAGAGCTGGTGCGGCTTGCGGCGGGCGTACTGGCCGAGTTCGACCAGCTCCAGCATCTCGTCGACCTGCTTCTTGACGTCCTTGCGGCCGCGCCGGCGCAGGCCGAAGGCGACGTTCTCGAAGATGTCGAGGTGCGGGAAGAGCGCGTAGCTCTGGAAGACGGTGTTCACCGGCCGCTTGTACGGGGGCAGGGCGGTGACGTCCTGGCCGCCGATCAGGACGGTGCCGGTGGTGGGCTCCTCCAGCCCGGCGATCATGCGCAGGGTGGTGGTCTTGCCGCAGCCGGAGGCGCCGAGCAGGGCGAAGAAGGAGCCCTGCGGGACGGTCAGGTCGAGCGGGTGGACGGCGGTGAAGGAGCCGTAGGTCTTGCCGATGCCGGTGAGGCGGACGTCGCCGCCGGTGGCCGCCGGGCGCTGCTGCTCTGTCATGGGTCGGTGTCTCTCTGGTTTCTCTGCCGTCGGGGGGTCAGGCGCCGATGAGCTTGGAGAACTTCTCCTCGAAGCCGCTCTCCTCGGCCTCGGTGAGGGTCCGGAACACGTGCGCCTTGGCCGCCATGTCGGGGGTGGGGACGACCAGCGGGTTGTCCGCGCTGTCCGGTGCGAGGGCGGCCAGCTCCTCCTTCATCCCGGTGACGGCGGAGACGAAGCCGATGCCCGCGACCAGCTGCGCCGCGATCTTGGGCTGATAGTAGAAGTCGATCAGCTTCTCCGCGTTGGCCTTGTGCTGCGCCTTGGCCGGCACCAGCAGGTTGTCGGTGCTGGTCACGAAGCCCTTCTCCGGGATGACGAACTCGATGTCCGGGTTGTCGGCGCGGAGTTGGATGAGGTCGCCGCCCCAGGCGACGCAGGCGGCGATGTCGCCGGAGGAGAGCTCCTGACCGTAGTCGTTGCCGGTGAAGCGGCGGATCTGCTTGTTGTCCACGGCCTTCTGCAGCCGGGCGATCGCCGCGTCGTAGTCGTCGGCGGTGAACTTCGCGGGGTCCTTGCCCATGTCCAGCAGGGTGATGCCGATGCTGTCGCGCATCTCGGAGAGGAAGGTGACCCGGCCCTTGAGGTCGGTGTCCTCCAGCAGTTGGGCGACGCTGGTGACCTCCTTCCCCTTGGTGGCCTTCTTGTTGTAGGCGACCACCGTCTGGATGCCGGCCCACGGGTAGGAGTAGAGCCGGCCCGGGTCCCAGTCGGGTGCGCGGAAGCGGGCCTCGACGTTGGTGATGGCGGTGGTGACGTTGGCCGGGTTGAGCTTCTGGGCCCAGCCGAGGCGGATCAGCCGGGCGGCCATCCAGTCGGTGAGCACCATCAGGTCGCGGCCGGTGTCCTGGCCGGCCGCGAGCTGCGGCTTGACCTTGCCGAAGAACTCGACGTTGTCGTTGACGTCCTCGGTGTACTTGACCTTGATCCCGGTGGCGGCGGTGAAGGCCTCCAGGGTGCCGTGCTTCTCCTTGTCGTTCTCGTCGGTGTCGACGTAGAGCGGCCAGTTGGAGAAGTTCACCTCCCGCTCGCTGTCGGAGAGGTCCTTGGCGGCGTTCGCGGCGGAGTCACCGCTGCCGGTGGTCCTGGCGGGCGGGATGCCGCAGGCGGCCAGGGTGCCGGCACCGGCGGTGAGGGCGGCGGCGCGCAGCACGGTGCGCCGGCTGAGGGCGGCCCGGCCGCTGGTCAGGCTGCGTTCCCAGGCCTTGCGGACCGGTTCCGACAGACCGTCGGTGAGCTCGTTGAACGCCATGGGACGGGCCTCCTGGGGGGCGAAGGGGGGTGTGGGGGTCCACCCGGTCCGGTTATCTGTCTCCGAAGACGGTGCGGTGCCAGTCCTTGCGGGCGACCGCGGTGGTGTCGAACATGACGTGCTTGACCTGGGTGTACTCGTCCAGCGAGTACTGCGACATGTCCTTGCCGTAGCCGGAGGACTTGTAGCCGCCGTGGGGCATCTCGCTGATGATCGGGATGTGGTCGTTGACCCAGACGCAGCCGGCCGCGATCTCCCGGGTGGCCCGCAGCGAGCGGTGGACGTTGCTCGTCCAGGCGGAGGCAGCCAGGCCGTAGGGGGTGTCGTTGGCCAGCCGCAGGCCCTCGTCGTCGCTGTCGAAGGGCAGCACGACCAGGACCGGGCCGAAGACCTCGCCCTGGACGATCTCGCTGTCCTGGGCGGCGCCGGTGACCAGGGTGGGCAGGTAGTAGGCGCCGCGGGTGAGGTCGGTGCCGTCGTGGCCCTTCTCGGGGGCGGACCCGCCGGTGACCACGGTGGCGTAGGAGCGGGCGCGCTCGACGAAGCCGGCCACCCGGTCGCGGTGGACGTGGGAGACCAGCGGGCCGAGGTCGGTCCGCGGGTCCCGCGGGTCGCCGAGCCGGATCGCGCCGTACAGTTCGGCGACGCCGGCCACGAAGGCCTCGTAGAGCGGCCGCTGCACGTAGGCGCGGGTCGCGGCGGTGCAGTCCTGGCCGCCGTTGATCAGCGAGGCGGCGACCGCGCCGTGCACGGCGGCGTCCAGGTCGGCGTCGTCGAAGACCACGAAGGGGGCCTTGCCGCCGAGCTCCAGGTGGGTGCGCTTGACGGTCGCGGTGGCGAGTTCGGCGACCCGCCGGCCGACCGGGGTGGAGCCGGTGAAGGAGACCATCGCGACGTCCGGGTGGGAGACCAGGTGCTCGCCCGCGGTGCGTCCGGCGCCGGTGACGACGTTGACCACGCCGTCCGGGATGCCGGCCAGGGTGCAGGCCCTGGCGAACATCAGCGAGGTCAGCGGGGTCAGCTCGGCCGGCTTGAGGACGATGGTGTTGCCCGCGGCGATCGCCGGGAGGATCTTCCAGGCGGCCATCTGCAGCGGGTAGTTCCACGGCGAGATCGAGCCGACCACGCCGACCGGCTCGCGCCGCACGTACGAGGTGTGGTCGCCGGAGTACTCGCCGGCCGCCTTGCCCTCCAGGTTGCGGGCGGCCCCGGCGAAGAAGGCGGTGTTGTCGATGGTGCCGGGGACGTCGAACTCGGTGGCGAGCTTGACCGGCTTGCCGGTCTGCGCGGTCTCCACCTGGGCGAGGTCGGCGGCGGCGTCGGTGAGCACGGCGGTCAGCCGGGTCAGCGCCTCGGAGCGGGCGCCCGGGGTGGTGCCGGCCCACCCGGGCAGGGCCGCCCGGGCGGCGGCCACGGCGGCGTCGACCTGGTCGGTGGAGGCCAGCGTGACCTGCTCGACCACGCTGCCGTCGGCCGGGTTGACGACCTGGAAGGGCTCGCCGCTGCCCCGGCTCTGCCGGCCCGCGATGTACTGCGCGCCCGCGCCGAATTCGGTCAGGTCCATCTGGTTCCTCCAAGTGCCCGGTGGTTCGGTCGCCCGCGGCCCGGCCGCCGGTGCGGCGTGCGGGGCGGCCGGTCTCCGTCGTGCTGCGCGTGCCGACGGCCGCGAGGGCCCGTACCGGCGTCGGACGACTGGTCGAGTCACCGCGCCCGGGTACGGGGGGAATCCGGTCCGGTTGATCACCGAGGAGCGCGATCCTGACAGCCGTGCGTTACCCCGGCAAGGGATCCCGCTGTTGCTTTCCGGTTACGCGACGGATTCCGGCGGTGATGTCGTGTTCCCGCCGCAGCCGACCCGCTGACCATGCCCGTTGGCGCCGGAGCGTGACAAGGGTCACTTCGGCAAGCCCGGCGTGAAGAGCCTTACAGGGTGCAAGGGTTCGGTCAGGGCGACAAGTCGTCGCCGCGATGGATGATTTACCTGACACTCTGGACCCTGGAGGCCCGCGATGCTCCCCACCGTCGCCCGCGTTCTCGACCTGGAGGTGATGCGGCGCGGCCTCCCCCAGGTCGTCGCCGGCGCCGGCCACCTGGAGCGCCCGGTCCGCTGGGTCCACGTCAGCGAACTGCCCGACGTCGCCGGCGTCCTGCAGGGCGGCGAGCTGGTGCTGACCACCGGCATCGCGCTGCCCGAGGACCGCGAGGGCCTGGCCCGGTACGTCCGCGAGCTGGACGAGGTCGGCGTCGCCGGGCTGGTCATCGAGTTCGGCCGGCGCTACTTCGACACGCTGCCGCGCGCCCTGGTGCACGCCGCCGAGCAGCGCGGCCTGCCGCTGATCGCGCTCCGCCGCGAGCTGCGCTTCGTCGCCGTCACCGAGGCCGTGCACGCCCTGGTCGTCAACGCCCAGCTGGAGCAGCTGCGCACCTCGGAGGCGGTCCACCAGGTCTTCAACGAGCTGGTGGTGGAGGGCGCCGAACCGGCCGAGGTGGTCCGCCAGGTGGCCCGGATGGCCGGCGGGCCGGTCGTCCTGGAGAACCTCGCCCACCAGGTGCTGGCGCACGACACCGCCGGCCGGCCCGAGACGGAACTGCTGGAGGACTGGGAACGCCGCTCGCGCGGGGTCCGTCCGGCCGGACGCACCGGCCACGACCCGCGCAGCGGCTGGCTGGTGACCACCGTCGGCGCCCGCGGCCAGGACTGGGGCCGGCTCGTCCTGGTGCAGGACCCCGGTCCGCTGCCGGACGGCGGCGCCCACCCGCACACCATGCTGCTGGAGCGCGGCGCCTCCGCGCTGGCGCTCAACCGGCTGGTGGTCCGCGACCGGGAGAGCCTGGAGCGGCAGACCCACCGCACCCTGCTGTCCGGCATCCTCACCCACGCGCTGACCGTCTCCGAGGTGGCCCTGCGCGCCCAGGCGCTCGGCGTGCCGCTGGACGGCCGGCGGCTGGTCGGCGTGGTGCTGCGGCAGCGCCGCGGGCCGATCCCGGCCGCCCTGGAGGCGCAGGCCCGGCTGCGCGACTTCACCGAGCTGGCGGCGAGCGCCGTCCGGAGCTGCCGGCTCTCCGCCCTGGTCGGCGCGCTGGACGACGAGGGCGTGGGCGTGCTGATCGCGCTCGGCGCCCAGCAGGACGAACACGCCGCGCTGGACGCCTTCGCCGCGGCGCTGCGCCGGCTCACCGCGGAGGCGCACCGCGACGGCTCCCCCGCCCCGGCCCCGGTGGTCGCGGCCGGCTCCTCGGTCGGGTCGGTCCGGGACGCCCGGCGCACCTTGCTGGAGGCCACCCAGGTCGCCGACGCCGCCCTGCACGACGCCCCCGGCGGGCGGGCGGCCGCGTACTACCGGCTCCCCGATGTCCGGCTGCGCGGCCTGCTGCACCTGCTGCGCGACGACGCCCGGCTGCAGACCTACGTGGAGCGCGAGCTGGGACCGCTGCTCGCCTACGACGCCGAGCACAACTCCCAGCTGGTGCAGATGTTGCGGATCTACCTGGAGCAGGGCCGGAACAAGTCCGCGGCGGCCGACGCCGCGCACCTGTCCCGGCCGTCGTTCTACGACCGGCTGCACAAGGTCGAGCGGATCCTCGGCGTCGACCTCGACCAGGTCGAGTCCTGCCTCTCCCTGCACGTCGCCCTGCTCGCGCTGGACGCGGTGCGCCGGTAGGCCGGGCCCCGGCGCCCCGGTGGGCCGGCGGGCCGGCGCGGGGGTCAGACCCCGGTGATGCGGCCCCAGACCTTGTGCAGGCCGGGCCGCTCGGCCGAGGTGACGTCGCGCATGGTGTGCAGCCGGGCGCGCATCTCCTCGGTCGGGAAGACCAGCGGGTGTTCCGCCAGCTCCGCCTTCTCCTTCTCCCCGCTGGCCGCCAGCACCTCGCGGGCCGCCGGCACCGGGCAGATGTACTGCACGGCGGCGGCCAGTTCGGCGGCCACCTCGGGCTGGTAGTAGTGGTCGATCAGCAGCTCGGCGTTGCGCTTGTGCCCGGCCCGGTTCGGGATCAGCAGGCTCTCGGCCCAGAGCTCGCCGCCCTCCTCGGGCACCACGAAGGCGATGTCCGGGTTCTCGGCGGTGAGCTGGACGGCGTCGCCGGAGTACGCCTGGCAGGCCAGCGCGGCGCCGGAGGCCAGGTCGCTGGTGTAGTCGTTGCCGGTGAAGCGGCGGATGTGCCGGGCGTCGACCATCCGCTGCACCAGGTCCATCGCCCGGTGCGCGTCGTCGTCGGTGAAGGCCGCGAGGTCGGCGCCGTGCGACAGCATCAGCAGGCCGAGCGCCTCGTCCAGCCCGGCGAACAGCGTGACCCGGCCCTTGAGGTCGGGCGCCCAGAGGTCGGCGGTGGACCTGAGCTCGCGGCCCAGCTCCTTGCGGTTGTACGCGATGCCGGTGATCCCGGACTGCCACGGAACGCTGCGCCGGCGCCCGGGGTCGAAGGCCGGGGAGGCCAGCTGCGGGTCCAGGTGGGCCGTGACGTTGGGGAGGTTGGCCCGGTCCATGGTCTGCACCCAGCCGAGCGAGACGTACCGCCCGGCCATCCAGTCGCTGACCACCATCAGGTCGCGGCCGGGGTCGGTGCCCTGGGTGAGCACCGGGCCGATCTTCCCGAAGAACTCGTCGTTGTCGTTGATGTCCTCGGTGTACGTGACCGCGATCCCGGTCCGCTCGGTGAACGCGTCCAGGGTCGGCCGCCGGCCCTCGTCGTCCGTGTCGATGTACTGGGTCCAGTTGGAGAAGGCCAGCCGCTGCTCCCGCTCCGAGCGGTCGGGCGCCGAGCGACGGTCCTCGGCGACGTACGCGGACGGGATGCCGCAGCCGGTCAGGGTGGTGACGCCGAGCAGCCCGGCGGTGCCGAGCACGCTGCGGCGGGTGGGCCTCCGGCGGCCGGCCGGGCGGCGGGTGGGGGTGGTGCGGGACATGGTGGGCCTCCGGGGCGTGGGACGGCCCCGGGCGCACGGGCACCCGGGGCCGTCCTGTCGGTACGTCAGACGGTGTGCGCGTCGGTGAGCGACAGCACCTCGTCGAGCACCGCCAGGCCGGTCTTCGCCTCCTCCTCCGTGATGGTGCACGGCGGGACGACGTGGAACCGGTTCATGTTGACGAACGGCCAGAGGCCGCGCTGCTTGCAGGCGGCGGCCAGCTCGGCCATCGGCGCGTTGGCGGCGCCGGCCGCGTTGTACGGCACCAGCGGCTCGCGGGTGGCCCGGTCCTTCACCAGGTCCAGCGCCCAGAACACGCCGAGGCCGCGCACCTCGCCGATCGACGGGTGGCGCTCGGCCAGCTCGCGCAGGCCGGGGCCGAGCACGTCGTCACCGATGTGCTTCGCGTTCTCGACGATGCCCTCCTCCGCCATCGTGTTGATGGTGGCGACGGCCGAGGCGCAGGCGAGCGGGTGGCCGGAGTAGGTGAGCCCGCCGGGGAAGGGCCGCTCGGCGAAGTCGGCGGCGATCTCCGCGCTGATCGCCACGCCGCCCAGCGGCACGTAGCCGGAGTTGACGCCCTTGGCGAAGGTCAGCAGGTCCGGGGTGACGCCCCAGTGGTCGGCGGCGAACCACTCGCCGGTGCGGCCGAAGCCGGCCATCACCTCGTCCAGGATGAAGACGATCCCGTACCGGTCGCAGATCTCCCGCACCCCCGCCAGGTAGCCCGGCGGCGGGATCAGGATGCCGGCGGTGCCGACCACCGTCTCCAGGATGATCGCCGCGATGGTGCCCGGCCCCTCGAAGGCGATCACCTCCTCCAGGTGCCGCAGCGCGCGCTCGCACTCCTGCGCCTCGTTCGCGGCGTGGAAGTTCGAGCGGTAGGCGTAGGGGCCCCAGAAGTGGACGACGCCGGAGACGCCGGTCTCGTTGGCCCAGCGGCGCGGGTCGCCGGTGAGGGCGATCGCGTTGGCGGTGGCGCCGTGGTACGAGCGGTAGGTCGACATGATCTTCTGCCGGCCGGTGTGCAGCCGGGCCAGCCGGATGGCGTTCTCGTTGGCCTCGGCGCCGCCGTTGGTGAAGAAGATCTTGTCGAGGTCGCCGGGGGTGCGCTCGGCGATCAGCCGGGCCGCCTCGCTGCGGGACTCGACGGCGAAGCCGGGCGCGATGGTGCAGAGCTTCGCGGCCTGCTCCTGGATCGCCGCGACCACCTTCGGGTGCTGGTGCCCGATGTTGGTGTTCACCAGCTGCGAGGAGAAGTCCAGGTAGCGGTTGCCCTCGTAGTCCCAGAAGTAGGAGCCCTCGGCGCCGGCCACCGCGAGGGGGTCGATCAGCGCCTGGGCGGACCACGAGTGGAAGACGTGCGCGCGGTCGGCGGCCTTGACGGCCTGGCCGGCGGCTGAGTCAGCGGTGGGGATGCTCATGCCGCAAGGCTAGGGAGTGCCGCGCGCGAAGGGCAGGTTCATCTTGTCAGGCGGTCACGCGATCGGCCGACAGGGTGACAAGACACGGGGCCCGGGTCGAAACGACCCGGGCCCATTGTCAGATCAGACGATTGATCAGATCGCGGTCATACGGATCCGATCGGTCATGACCCGCTAGATCGCGGTCATACGGATCCGATGGTCACGACCCGATCCGATGGTCATGACCCGCTAGATCGCGGTCATGACGTGCTTGACGCGCGTGTAGTCCTCGAAGCCGTAGGAGGAGAGGTCCTTGCCGTAGCCGGACTTCTTGAAGCCACCGTGCGGCATCTCGGCGACCAGCGGGATGTGGGTGTTGATCCACACGCAGCCGAAGTCCAGCCGGCGCGACATCCGCATGGCGCGGGCGTGGTCCTTGGTCCACACCGAGGAGGCCAGCGCGTACTCGACGCCGTTGGCGTAGTCGACGGCCTGGTCCTCGTCGGTGAACTTCTGCACGGTGATGACCGGGCCGAAGACCTCGTTCTGGATGATCTCGTCGTCCTGGTTCAGGCCGGAGACGACGGTCGGGGCGTAGAAGTAGCCCTTGTCGCCGACCTGGTGGCCACCGGCCTCGACCTTGGCGTGCGAGGGCAGGCGCTCGATGAAGCCGGAGACCTGCTTCAGCTGGTTGGCGTTGTTCAGCGGGCCGTAGAGCACGTCCTCGTCGTCCACGCCACCGGTCTTGGTCTCGGCCGCGGCCTTGGCCAGCGCCTCGACGAAGGCGTCGTGGATCGACTCGTGCACCAGCACGCGGGTGGCGGCCGTACAGTCCTGGCCGGCGTTGAAGAAGCCGGCCACCGAGATGCCCTCGACCGCCTCGGCGATGTCGGCGTCCTCGAAGACCACGACCGGGGCCTTGCCGCCCAGCTCCAGGTGGACGCGCTTGACGTCCTTGGAGGCGGACTCGGCGACCGAGATGCCGGCGCGCACCGAGCCGGTGATGGAGGCCATCGCCGGGGTCTTGTGCTCGACCATCAGCTTGCCGGTCTCGCGGTCACCGCAGATGACGTTGAAGACGCCGGCCGGCAGCTCCAGCTCCTTGAGGATGCCGCCGATGATCTCGGCCAGCAGCACGGTGGAGGCCGGGGTGGTGTCGGAGGGCTTGAGCACCACGGTGTTGCCCGCGGCGATGGCCGGGGCGAACTTCCAGACGGCCATCATCATCGGGTAGTTCCAGGGCGCGACCTGGGCACAGACGCCGACCGGCTCGCGGCGGATGATCGAGGTCATCCCGTCCATGTACTCGCCCGCGGCCTTGCCCTCCAGCAGGCGGGCGGCGCCGGCGAAGAAGCGGATCTGGTCCACCATCGGGCCGATCTCCTCGGAGAGGGTCAGCGCGCGCGGCTTGCCGGTGTTGCGCACCTCGGCGTCGACGATCTCGTCGGCGCGCGCCTCGACCGCGTCCGCGATCTTGAGCAGCAGCTTCTGCCGGGTGCTCGGGGTGGCGTCGCGCCAGGCCGGGAACGCCGCCTCGGCGGCGGCCATGGCGGCGTCGACGTCGGAGGCGCCCGACAGCGGCGACGTCGCGTAGACCTCACCGGTGGTGGGGTCCACGATGTCGAGCGTGCGGCCGTCCGCCGCATCGACGAACTCACCGTTGATGTAGTTACGCAGCGTGCGAAGGTCGCTCACGGGTCTCTCCTCGGTCTGGGCCTGCGGCGTTGCAGATTCCGGCGCCATGGTACGTCGGCGGATGCGACGGACGAAGGGCGCCGAATGGCCGCGCCGGAAGCGGCGCGGTCCACTGATTTGGCGGAACGCGCGCGGCGCTGCGGAGCAGCGCGCGTACCGTGGCCAGGGTAGCGGGACTACTGCCGAGTTCGACAGGCCAAGTCCGGCCACGCGATGAAATCCGTACGCGTTTTCCAAGATCGCAACGAAATCAGTAGTTTCCTCGCTTGCGAACGTGGGAACGATCAGGCACAGTTGCGGCGTGGCCAACCGCGACCGGAACGCCAGCGTTCCCCTCGACGCCGCCTCCAAGGCGATCATCGAGCAGCTCCAGGAGGACGGGCGCCGCCCGTACGCCGCCATCGGCAAGGCCGTCGGCCTGTCCGAGGCGGCCGTACGACAGCGCGTCCAGAAGCTGCTCGACCAGGGCGTGATGCAGATCGTCGCCGTCACGGACCCGCTCACCGTCGGCTTCACCCGCCAGGCGATGGTCGGAATCCGGGTCGAGGGCGACATCGAGCCCGTCGCCGACGCGCTGGCCGCCCTCGACGAGGTCGACTACGTCGTCTGCACCGCAGGCTCGTTCGACCTCCTGGCCGAACTGGTCTGCGAGGACGACGAGCACCTGCTCGAAATGATCAACAAGCGCATCCGCGCGCTTCCCGGCGTGCGGAGCACCGAGAGCTTCGTTTACCTGAAGCTCCGGAAACAGACCTACACCTGGGGCACCCGATGACAGCCGACCCGGCGCAGAAGGACCTTTCCAAGACCGCCTACGACCACCTGTGGATGCACTTCACCCGCATGTCGTCGTACGAGAACTCCCCCGTGCCGACGATCGTCAAGGGCGAAGGCACCTACATCTGGGACGACAAGGGCCGGAAGTACATCGACGGCCTGGCCGGCCTGTTCGTCGTGCAGGCCGGTCACGGCCGCACCGAGCTCGCCGAGGTCGCCGCCAAGCAGGCCAAGGAACTCGCGTTCTTCCCGATCTGGAGCTACGCGCACCCGAAGGCCGTCGAGCTGGCCGAGCGCCTCGCGAACTACGCCCCGGGTGACCTGAACAAGGTCTTCTTCTCCACCGGTGGCGGCGAGGCCGTCGAGACCGCCTGGAAGCTCGCCAAGCAGTACTTCAAGCTGACCGGCAAGCCGACCAAGTACAAGGTCATCTCCCGGGCCATCGCCTACCACGGCACCCCCCAGGGCGCCCTGTCGATCACCGGCCTGCCGGGCCTGAAGGCCCCGTTCGAGCCGCTGGTGCCGGGCACCCACAAGGCCCCGAACACCAACATCTACCGCGCCCCGCAGTACCTCGAGGGCCCCGACGGCACCGTCGACCCCGAGGCCTACGGCCGCTGGTGCGCCGACCAGGTCGAGGAGGCGATCCTCTTCGAGGGCCCCGAGACCGTGGCCGCCGTCTTCGTCGAGCCGGTGCAGAACGCCGGTGGCTGCTTCCCGCCGCCGCCCGGGTACTTCCAGCGCCTGCGCGAGATCTGCGACCGCCACGACGTGCTGCTGGTCTCGGACGAGGTCATCTGCGCCTTCGGCCGCCTCGGCACCATGTTCGGCGCCGACAAGTTCGGCTACGTGCCGGACATGATCACCTGCGCCAAGGGCATGACCTCGGGCTACTCCCCGATCGGCGCCACGATCATCTCGGACCGCATCGCCGAGCCGTTCTACAAGGGTGACAACACCTTCCTGCACGGCTACACCTTCGCCGGGCACCCGGTCTCCTCCGCCGTGGCGCTGGCCAACCTCGACATCTTCGAGCGCGAGGGCCTGAACCAGCACGTGCTCGACAACGAGTCGCGCTTCCTCGGCACCCTGAGCAAGCTGCGCGACCTGCCGATCGTCGGCGACGTCCGCGGCAACGGGTACTTCTACGGCATCGAGCTCGTCAAGGACAAGGTCACCAAGGAGACCTTCAACGACGAGGAGACCGAGCGCGTGCTCTACGGCTTCCTGTCGAAGGCGCTCTTCGACAACGGCCTGTACTGCCGCGCCGACGACCGTGGCGACCCGGTCGTCCAGCTGGCCCCGCCGCTGATCTCCGACCAGTCGACCTTCGACGAGATCGAGCAGATCCTGCGGACCAGCCTCACCGACGCGTGGGCGAAGCTCTGATCACCTGATCCTTCTTCCCCACCCTCCGCCGAAGGGCGGTCCCGTTTCCCGCGGGGCCGCCCTTCGGTGTTTCCGGCCGATCACCCCGACCAAACACGCCTGATTGCGGGTGATTTGCCCCCGATGGACCAGTGCGCCGCACCCGCGCCCGGCCCCAATCGTTCTAATCTGACGACTGTCATATCCCTGCGGCCACCCAGGATGGAACCTCATGTCAGCGGCCCCGCCTGACAACGACGTGCTGTGGGCCCGGGGGATCGTCAAGTCCCATCACGGCACCCCCGCCCTGCGCGGCATCTCGCTCGGCGTCCGGGAGGGCGAGGTGCTGGCCGTCACCGGCCCGCGCGGCTCCGGCAAGAGCACCCTGCTCGGTTGTCTCTCCGCCCTCCTCCCGGTCGACGAGGGCGAGGTCTGGTTCAACAGCTCCCCCGTCCACACCCTCGGCCGGGCCGGCCGCGAGCGGCTGCGCCGCGACCGCTTCGGCTTCGTCGGTTCCGAACCGCACCTGGTGCCCGAACTGACCGCCCGGGAGAACGTCGCCCTGCCGCTGCTGCTGGCCGGGGCCGGCAACAAGGCCGCGTACACCGCCGCCGACGAGTGGCTGGAGCGCCTGGACGTCGGCGAGATCGCCCGGCTGCGACCCGACCGGCTGGTCCAGAGCCAGCGCCAGCGGATCGCCGTCGCCCGCGCGCTCGCCCCGCTGCCGCCGGTCGTCTTCGCCGACGACCCCACCGCCCCGCTGCACCGCGAGGCCGCCGACCAAGTCCTGCGGATACTGACCAGCGCGGCCCGCTCGCACCAGCTCACGCTCGTCCTGGCCACCCACGACCCCGAGCTCGTCCGGTTCGCGGACCGTGCCGTCGCCCTCGTCGACGGGCGGCTGGCCGCCCCCGCCGCGCCCGTGCCGCGCACCACCACGACCCCGGCCGGGACGGCCGGAACCACCGCCGCGCCGGGAACCGCCGGGGCGTCCGCCGTGTCGGCCACCCGCCGCTGACGCCGCCCCGCCGCTGAAAGAGTCGACGTGTTCTATCTCCGTCTGGCCCGGGGCTACCGGGTGCTCGACCTCGGCCGCTGGCTGCTCACCGCCGTGGCCGGCGCGGTCGTCGCCGCCTTCCTGCTGCGGGCCCTCGGCCGGGCGATGAGCGACCCGCCCGGCGGCGCCGACACCGTCGCCCGGCTGCTCTGGTGCCTGCCGCCGCTGGCCGCCGTCGCGTGGTTCGCCGCGGTGGCCGCCCGGGCGGTGCCCGCCCAGCGTCCCGAGCGGATCACCGGCCTCACCGCCGCCGGTGCCGGTGCGGCCCGGATCCGGGCCCTGATCGCCGGCGAGGTCGCGCTCGCCTGCACCCTCGGCTCGGTGCTGACCCTGCTGCTCTTCCTGGTCCTGCGCAACGACATCGCCGGGCCCTCGCTCGCCGCCGACCTCGGCATGGGCGTCAGGCTGCCGGCCGCCGCGCCGATCACCCTGCTCGCCCTGGTCCCGCTGACCGCCGGGGTCGCCGCGGCCGGCGCGGTACCGCTCGCCGAGACCCTGCCCGGCCGCCCGCGGCCCGCCCGGACCGGCTTCGGCCCGTGGCGGATCGCCCTGCCGGTCGGCCTCACCGTGATCGGCCTCGCGCTGGAGCTGATCGCCCTGCGCCCCGGCGCCGCCGTCGACGGCCGCCCGATCCACCTGCCCGCCGGCCTCGGCACCACCAGCACCGCCGCCCTCGGCGGCTGGGCGGCGAGCGCCCTCGGCCTCGCCCTGCTCACCGGCCCGCTGCTCTCCTGGGCCGGCCGGCTGCTCGCGCTCGGCCGGCCGACCCCGCTGCGGCTGCTGGCCGGGCGCGGGCTCACCGCGCAGGCCCGGCGGCTCGGGCCGCCGCTGGCCGTGCTCGCCCTGGCGCTCGCGCTGGTGCTCACCACCATCCGCTACTGGATCGGCACGCCCGACAGCGCCGACGCCCTGCCCGCCGTCGAGGCCTGCCTGGTGCTGGGCTGCACGGCTGCCGCCGTGGTGGCCCGGCTGGCGGAGCTCCGCAGCGCCCGCCGGGACGTCGCCGACGCGCTGCTGCGGCTCGGGGCCGCGCCCCGGCTGCTGGCCGGGGCGGTGGCGCTGCGGACCCTGGCGGTCGGCACGGTGCTGCTGGTCACCGGCGGGCTGACCGCTGTCCTCGCGGCCGCCGGGCTCCGCTGAACCACCGCCCCGGCCGGCTCCGCCCGCCCGCCGCGGTCAGCCCGCCGCGGCGAGCTGACCGCAGGCGCCGTCGATCTCCTGGCCCCGGGTGTCCCGGACGGTGGTCGGCACGCCGTGCGCCTGGAGCCGGCGGACGAACTCCCGCTCGTCCTCGGGCCGGGAGGCCGTCCACTTGGAACCGGGGGTCGGGTTCAGCGGGATCAGGTTGACGTGCACCCGGTGGTTCTTGATCAGCCGGCCGAGCAGGTCCGCCCGCCACGCCTGGTCGTTGATGTCCTTGATCAGCGCGTACTCGATGGAGATCCGGCGCCCGGACTTCTCCGCGTAGTTCCAGGCCGCGTCCAGCACCTCGGCGACCTTCCACCGGGTGTTGACCGGCACCAGCTCGTCCCGCAGCTCGTCGTCCGGGGCGTGCAGCGACAGCGCCAGCCGGCAGGACAGCCCCTCGTCGGCCAGCCGGTTCATCGCGGGGACGAGACCCACGGTGGACACGGTGATGCCGCGCTGGGAGAGCCCGAAGCCGTCCGGCGCCGGGTCGGTGAGGCGACGGATCGCGGCCAGCACCCGGTTGTAGTTGGCCAGCGGCTCGCCCATGCCCATGAAGACGACGTTGGACAGCCGGGCCTCGCCGCCCGGGATCTCGCCGGCCTTGAGCGCGCGCATCCCGGCCGCGATCTGCTCGACGATCTCGGCGGTGGAGAGGTTGCGGGTCAGCCCGGCCTGGCCGGTGGCGCAGAACGGGCAGTTCATGCCGCAGCCGGCCTGCGAGCTGATGCACATGGTGACCCGGTCGGGGTAACGCATCAGCACCGACTCGACGAGCGTGCCGTCGAAGAGCTTCCAGAGCGTCTTGCGGGTGGTGTCGTCGTCGCACGAGACGTGCCGGACCACCGACATCAGCTCCGGCAGCAGGCTCCCGGTGAGCTTCTCCCGGCTGGCCGCGGGGATGTCCGTCCAGTTCGCCGGGTCGTTCGACATCCGGCCGAAGTAGTGGTTGGAGAGCTGCTTCGCGCGGAACGGCTGCTCGCCCAGCTCGGCGACGGCCTCCTTGCGCTCGGCGGGGCTCAGATCGGCGAGGTGTCGCGGGGGCTTGGCGCCGCGCGGCGCGACAAACGTGAGTTCTCCGGGCTTAGGCATGGTTGTTCCAGTGTCGCAGACGCCGCGGGGGTGGGCGGACGGCGAAGGCCCCGGACGCCTGGCGTCCGGGGCCCTGCTCGGTTCCGGTCGGTCAGCTGCCGACGAAGGCCGCCAGCAGCAGCCAGACCACCGGGGCGGTCGGCAGGAGCGAGTCCAGCCGGTCCATGATGCCGCCGTGGCCGGGCAGCAGCGTGCCCATGTCCTTGATGCCGAGGTCGCGCTTGATCATCGACTCGCCCAGGTCGCCCAGGGTCGCGGTGACCGCCGCGCAGCCGCCCAGGATCAGGCCCTGCCACCAGCTGCCGTCGTCGATGATCAGCTGCATCAGCAGCGCGCCCGCCAGCATCGACAGGCCGATGCCGCCGGCCAGGCCCTCGCGGGTCTTGCCGGGGCTGATCGTCGGGGCGAGCTTGGTCTTCCCGAACTTGTAGCCCACGGCGTAGGCGCCGGTGTCGCTGCAGATCGTCACGATGAGGAAGAGCACGATCCGCTGGGGGCCGTCGTCGGCCGCCAGCATCAGCGCCACGAAGGTGGCCAGGAACGGCACGTAGAAGGCGGTGAACACACCCGCCGTTATGTCCCGCAGGTAGTTCTCCGGCGGCTCGGCCATCCGCCAGACCATCACCGCCAGCCCGGTCAGCGCCAGCGAGGCCGCCGCCCACTGCACGCCGGACCAGTAGCCGGTGGCGATCATCGCGATGCCGCCCGCGACCAGCGGGACCAGCGGCGCCTTGATCTGCTTGCGCTCGGACAGCCGGCTGGTCAGCTCCCAGACGCCGACCGACACGGCCGCCATCACCACGACCAGGAACAGCGCCTTGACGACGAACAGCGAAGCGATGATCACCGCACCGAGGCCGACCCCCACGCCTATCGCGGCCTGGAGGTTGCGACCACCGCGCTGCTTGCGCGCCTGCGGCTGCGGGTCGGGCTGGGCCACGGGTGTCTCCTGCCCTGGGTGGGACGACGGCACAGGGTGGGGCTGCCCGGCCGCCGGGTGGCTCTGGGACGGCGCGGGGTACGCCGAGGCCCCCGGGTGCGGCGGACCGCCGGGGGCGCGGGTGGGTGCGGGAGCGGCACCGTCGGTGACCGCACGGAGCACGACCGTCTCCGACGCACCCGGCACCGCCGCCCGGGGCTGCTCGTCCCGGAACAGCGGGCCGCTCAGCCGCCCGGCCTCCCGGGCCGGCCCCTCGGCGGGGGCGGGCCCTGGGTCGGCCGGGACGGGAGGCATGACCTGAGTCTCCTCCGCGTCACCGCCCCAGTACACCGGGGGCTGCTGCGAGTGACCCGTTCGGTGACCGGGGTCACCCACAGCGGCTCCCGGCGCCGGCTGCTGGTGCGCCGGCTGCACGGGCTGGTACGGGTGGTGCGGCTGCTGCGGCTGCCGCTGGGGCTGCCGCTCCTGGTACTGCGGGTACTGCTGGTCGGATGGGCCCCAATAGCCAGGGGCGTCAGGGGCGTCGTTCATCAGACTTCGAGCAGCTCGGCTTCCTTGTGCTTCAGCAGCTCGTCGACGCTGGCCACGTACTTGGCCGTGGTGTCGTCGAGCTCCTTCTCCGCACGGCGGCCCTCGTCCTCACCGATCTCGCCGTCCTTGACCAGCTTGTCGATGGCGTCCTTGGCCTTGCGGCGCACGGAACGGATCGAGACCTTGGCGTCCTCGCCCTTGCCGCGGGCGACCTTGATGTACTCGCGACGGCGCTCCTCGGTCAGCTCGGGGAGCACCACCCGGATGATGGAGCCGTCGTTGCTCGGGTTGACGCCCAGGTCGGAGTCGCGGATCGCCTGCTCGATGGCCTTCAGCGCGGTCTTGTCGAACGGCGAGACGACCGCCATCCGCGGCTCCGGCACGGAGAAGGAGGCCAGCTGGTTGATCGGCGTCACGGCGCCGTAGTACTCGGCCACGATCTTGGCGAACATCGCCGGGTGGGCGCGGCCGGTGCGGATGGCGGCGAAGTCGTTCTTGGCGACCTCGACGGCCTTCTCCATCTTCTCCTCGGCCTCGAGGAGGGTCTCTTCGATCACTGTGTACTCCCTGTCCGGTTCATCTGCTGGTGTCCCGACCGGTGTCGCGTCGAAGCCGGTCGCGGTGTGGAGGGCGCCGGTCGTGGTGCCGGTGCCCTCCGGTACGGCTGAGTGCTGCTCAGGCCCGGACAGAATCCTGGCTGATGAGTGTGCCGATCTTCTCACTCTTGACCGCACGCGCGATATTGCCCTCCGCCAGCAGCTCGAAGACCAGCATCGGGAGGTTGTTGTCCTTGCACAGCGTGATCGCGGTGAGGTCGGCGACCTTCAGGTCGCGGGCGATGACCTCGGAGTACTCCAGCGCGTCGAACTTGACCGCGTCCGGGTTGGTCCGGGGGTCGGAGTCGTAGACCCCGTCCACGCCGTTCTTGCCCATCAGCAGCACGTCGGCGTGGATCTCCAGCGCGCGCTGGACGGCCGTGGTGTCGGTGGAGAAGTACGGCATGCCCATACCCGCCCCGAAGATCACCACGCGGCCCTTCTCCAGGTGCCGGACGGCGCGCAGCGGCAGGTACGGCTCGGCGACCTGGCCCATCGTGATGGCGGTCTGGACCCGGGTCTCGATGCCCTCCTTGACCAGGAAGTCCTGCAGCGCGAGGCAGTTCATCACGGTGCCGAGCATGCCCATGTAGTCGGAGCGGGCCCGGTCCATGCCGCGGACCTGCAGCTCGGCGCCGCGGAAGAAGTTGCCGCCGCCGATGACCACCGCTACCTCGGTACCGGCGCGGACGACGGTCGCGATCTCGCGGGCGATCGCGTGCACGACGTCCGGGTCGACGCCGAGCCCGCCACCACCGGCGAAGGCCTCACCGGACAGCTTCAGCAGCACCCGGCGGCGCGAGCCGTCCTGGGGGTCCTGCGCGGTCTCCTGCGTCTCCTGCATGGACTTCTCCTTCTACACCTACTGGTTCACAGACGCTGGGGTGCGGATCCCAGGCCTGCGCGTACACGCGAGGAGGCCACTGCCGCGGGAACCGGTTCGGTGTCCTGCACGGCAATGGCCTCCTCGTCGTTCATGGTGCCGACGCGGCCCGCCCGTAGACGGATGACGCTGGGGTGAGCCCGTTCGGCGCGTCCCTCCCGCCCTGGTCAGCGGGCGGGGGCGGTTCCCAGCCTAAGCGTGCCGGGAGTCCGGTGGAACGTGGCTCAGGCGCCGACGCGGAAGCGGGCGAAGCGCTTGAGGGCGACGCCGTTCTCCTCGAGGACCTTGGCGACGGTCTTCTTGTTGTCCTTCGCGAAGGCCTGCTCCAGAACGGAGTTCTCCTTCACGAAACCGGTGACGCGACCCTCGACGATCTTCGGCAGGGCGGCCTCCGGCTTGCCCTCCTCGCGAGCGGTGGCCTCGGCGACGCGGCGCTCGTTCTCGATGTCCTCGGCCGGGATGTCCTCGCGGGACAGGTACTTCGGCGCGAAGGCGGCGATGTGCTGCGCGACGTCCTTGGCGACCTCGGCGTTCTCCTTGTCCAGCTCGACCAGGACGCCGACGGCCGGCGGCAGGTCGGGGCTGGTCTTGTGCAGGTAGACCGCGACGAAGCCGTCACCGTCGAACTGGGCGAAGCGACGGAAGACGATCTTCTCGCCCAGGGTCGCGTTGGCCTCGTCCACGAACTGCTGGACGGTCTTGCCGGCCTCGATCTCGGAAGCCAGGGCGGCGTCCAGGTCGGCCGGGGCGGTCTTCGCGACGTGCGCGGCGATCGCGTCGGCGACCTGGACGAAGTTGTCACCCTTGGCGACGAAGTCGGTCTCGCAGTTCAGCTCGACCAGGACGCCGGACTTCTTGTCCTCGGCGATCAGCGCGGCAACGGCGCCGTTGGAGGCGTCGCGGCCCTCGCGCTTGGCAACGCCCTTCTGGCCCTTGATGCGCAGGAGCTCGACGGCCTTCTGGACGTCGCCCTCGGCCTCGTCCAGGGCCTTCTTGCAGTCCATCATGCCGGCGCCGGTGAGCTCACGGAGCTTCTTGACGTCCGCGGCGGTGAAGTTCGCCATGGTGTGAATCTCTTCTCGCGTCTCGCGTGTCTGCGTGGGGTTGCGCCGGGACCGCTGGTTCGGTCCCGGCGCGGGAGAGAGGGGCACCTACCGGTGTCGTACCGGCGGGTGCCCCTCACCCTTGGTACGTCAGGCCTGCTCGGCCGGAGCCTCGGCGGCGGCCTCGGCAGCGGGGGCCTCCTCGGCCTTCTTCTCGCCCTCGAGGATGTCCTTCTCCCAGTCGGCCAGCGGCTGGTCGGCGCCCGGCTCGGCCTTCGCGTCGCCCTTGGCGACACCCGCGCGGGCCTTGAGGCCCTCGGCGACGGCGTCGGCGATCACACGGGTCAGCAGGGTGACGGAGCGGATCGCGTCGTCGTTGCCCGGGATCTTGTAGTCGACCTCGTCGGGGTCGCAGTTGGTGTCGAGGATGGCGACGACCGGGATGTTGAGCTTCCGGGCCTCGCCGACCGCGATGTGCTCCTTCTTGGTGTCCACGATCCAGACGGCGCTGGGAACGCGCTGCATGTCGCGGATACCGCCGAGGGTCTTCTCCAGCTTGTCGTGCTCGCGCTGGAGGACCAGGAGCTCCTTCTTGGTGAGGCCGGAGCCGGCCACGTCCGAGAAGTCCAGCTCGCCGAGCTCCTTGAGGCGCTGCAGGCGCTTGTAGACGGTCGAGAAGTTGGTCAGCATGCCGCCGAGCCAGCGCTGGTTCACGTAGGGCATGCCCACGCGGGTGGCCTGCTCGGCGATGGCCTCCTGGGCCTGCTTCTTCGTGCCGACGAAGAGGACGCTGCCGCCGTGGGCAACGGTCTCCTTGATGAACTCGAAGGCGCGGTCGATGTAGTTCAGCGACTGCAGGAGGTCGATGATGTAGATGCCGTTGCGCTCGGTGATGATGAAGCGCTTCATCTTCGGGTTCCAGCGGCGGGTCTGGTGACCGAAGTGGACGCCGCTCTCCAGCAGCTCCCGCATCGTGACGACGGCCATAGCCGTGCTCCTCAGGTGTTACGCCCGGCTCTGGCACAGCGACGTCACGGTTCGCGCGGTGGCGCTCCCCGCTCGGGCGTCTGCGTACGGCCGGGTCAGGCTCGGTTTTGTCCGTGGCGGCCAGGTGACAGCCACGCCTGACGCCCCGAACGTGCCGAGCCGCTTCTGCCCGAGCGGTCCGGGACCGGTCGGGCTCGGCGGACCGAGCGGCACTCGCACCTGGCGGGGGCGGCGGCTGAGCCGCATCCGTCCACCGGTGGCGGGGCGTGCGAAGTCGACCCGGCGGACCGGGTCGCGTGTGAAGTGTACGGGAAGCGCCGAGCGGCGGGCGACTCCAGCGGGACGGGTGGGCCGTGAGGGGGCGAGGCAGGTGGGGTGGGGGCGCGGCGGGGCGGGGGTGGTGGGTCGGCGATCGGTCGGGGCGGGGGTGGGTCGGGGGGGTCGGCGATCGGTCGGGGGACGGCCCCGGGGCCGGGGGGCGTGTGCCCGCCCGTTCGGGGGAAGGGGCGGCCGTTCGGGGGACGTCGGTTGTCCACAGGGGCGGGTTGTCCACAGGAAGCGGGGGTGGGCTGGCCGGGGTGGCGGAGCGCGGGGAGCCTCGGGCGCATGACTGCTGCTGCCGTTGCCGCCGGCTTCGCCGGGGTTCCCGGCTTCCTCGTTCCCGTTCCGGCGGGTGCTTCCGACGCCGATCGCGCCTCATCGCTGGTTCTTGTACCGGCGCCGGTGCCGCCCGGGCCCGGGCGCGACCGCCGGGTGGTGATGCTGGCGCTGTTGGTGCTGATGACACTGCTGCTGGTCACCTTGCCGGAGCCGGTGGGGCATGCGGCCGCTGGACGCCGTGCCGGGGGCGGGGTCGGGGCCGGGGGTGGGGGTGGGGGTGGGGCCGGGAGCGGCTCCGATGGCGGGGCTGCCTCCGGTTCCGGGCGGGCGTGGCCGGTGGGCGGGCCGGGTGGGCTGGTCGCGCGCTTCGAGGCGCCGCCGAAGCCGTGGGCCGCCGGGCACCGGGGCGTCGACCTGGCCGCTGCCCCGGGCGCGGAGATCCGCTCGGCCGCCCCCGGTGTGGTCACCTTCTCCGGCCTGGTGGCCGGGCATCCGGTGGTCACCGTCACGCACCCCGCGTCCGGCACTCCCCCGCTGCGGACCACCTATCTGCCCGTCACCGGCACCGTCGCCGTGGGCACCACGGTCGCGGCCGGTCAGGTGATCGGACGGCTCGCGCCCGCCACCGGTCACTGTGCCGGGCGTGACTGCCTGCACTGGGGGCTGCTCCGCGGCGGGCGCTACCTCGACCCGCTGGCCCTGTTCGGTGCGGGAGCCGCACGGCTGCTCCCGCTCGGCCGGGACGGGTGAATCCGCTCCCCTCCGGCCCCCTTCGCCCGCCCTTCTCCGCTCAGCTCCCGCCGAGTCCGTGCAGGGCGAGGGCGACGGCGGCGTCCGCGATCACGTCCGGTTCCTCGGCTCGACCGGCGCCGGCACGCTGTTCCGTCTGCCGGACGGCGGCCTCCACGATCCCCTGGAGCAGCGCCGCCGCCAGCCGGGGCTGATCGTGGCCGAGATCCTCCAGGGCCTGGACCACCAGACCCACCAGCTTCCCGTGCGCCGCCCGGATGCGCTCGCGCGCCGCCTCGTCCAGCTCCAGCGCCGAAATCGCCGCCACCGCCCGGTGGCGCGGGTCCCCGGCGAGCGCGAGCTGGCCCCGGACGTACGCCTCGACCCGGCCGGCCGCGGTGTCGCAGCTCTCCATGCCAGCCTCGATCTCGGCCGCCCACAGCGGGAAGTCGACCTCGCAGAGCACCTCGACCACGGCGGCCCGGGAACGGAAGTACTCGTAGACCGAGGAACGCGCCAGCCCGGTGCGCGCCGCGAGCGCGGGGAAGGTCAATGCCTCCATCCCCCCTTCGGTGAGGAGGCTGCGGGCAGCGTCGAGGAGGGCTGCCCGCTGCAGCTGGCGATGCTCGGCCAACGTGGCCGCTCGGATCTTCGGCACCCTCCCACTGTACGGAGCCCTACATCCGGCCGATACGGCGCCGCGCACCGCGGGCGCGCCTACCGGATGTCGGACAGCTTGGCGCGCAGCTGCAGGACCGACTTGGTGTGGATCTGACTGACCCGGCTCTCCGTCACCCCGAGGACCTGGCCGATCTCGGCGAGGGTCAGCCCCTCGTAGTAGTAGAGCGTCACCACCGTCTTCTCCCGCTCCGGGAGGGTGTTGACCGCCTGGGCCAGCAGCCGTCGCAGCTCCCGGTCCTCGGCCACCTCGACGGGGTTGTCCGCGCCGTGGTCCTCCAGGGTGTCCACCAGGCTCAGCCGGTCCCCGCCCTCGCCGGCTGGGTGGAGCAGTTCGTCGAGCGCCACCACGTTCGCGAGGGAGAGCTGGCTGAAGATCGTGTGCAGGTCCTCGATCGCGATGCCCATCTCGGCCGCGACCTCGGGATCGTGCGGCGTCCGGCGCAGCCGGGCCTCCAGGGTCGCGTACGTCCGTTCGACGGCCTTGGCCTTCTGCCGCACCGAGCGCGGGATCCAGTCGAGCGCACGGAGCTCATCGATGATCGCGCCGCGGATCCGGCTGATCGCGTACGTCTCGAACTTGATGGCGCGGTCGATGTCGAACTTCTCGATCGCGTCGATCAGCCCGAAGACACCGGAGGAGACGAAGTCGGCCTGCTCGACGTTGGAGGGCAGACCGACCCCGACCCGGCCGGCGACGTATTTGACGAGGGGTGAGTAGTGCAGGATCAGCTGCTCCCGCAGCCGCTGGTCACCCGTGTCCTTGTAGGCGCGCCAGAGCTCTTCGAGCGCGCTGCGTTCGGGGGCGCCCGACTCCCGCCGGGGCGCGGGCGCCTCGGCGGTGCCGTGCGCCCCGGCGGCGGCATGCGCTCCGGCGGGCGACGACGGCTCGACCGCCGGGGTCACCCGCTCGGCGGGCGGGGGCACCGTTCCGGCGGTGGTTCCGGCGTCGGGCGCTCCGGGTCCCGGGGCTTCGGCGGCCGGGGCCTCCGCGTCCAGGGCCTCGGCATCCGGGGCTTCGGCGTCCGGGGCGCCGGGTTGCTCGGGAGCGTCCGGTGTAACGGGCGCTCCCGGCCGGTCGGCGTACGCCCCGGCGTTCGCCGGCCGACCGCCCTGCCGGGCGAGGGCCCCCATCGCACCCGTCGCCTTGGGCGGGAACTCGGTCACGGGGCGCCGCTCGGTCCGCGGCCCTCCCGAGGACCGGGCGCCACCGGTCACTCTGTGTCCGGGAATGTGTGTGGGCATGCGTTGGTCTGCGCCGTTCTGCCGAGTCATGTGCTGATAGGGAAGGCATGGCGAGCGTAGCGTGACCGACTCACTGCAATGTGCTACCGCCACTCGGTCGTCCCCCGATCCGGTGGCGTTCGTGTCGCCGGATCCGGGCACCGCAGGTGGACGAACCGCGGCCTTCCCTTCCCCACCTCCTCCCTGCCCGGTCGTCACCGTGGCTCTCGCGGCCGGGGTGGCCGCCCGACCCGCTCCGCCCCGCCATCCAGCCGGGCGCCTCAGTCCCTCCCCTCAGTCGCCTCCCCTCCTCCTCACCAACCGCCAGTGCGCGCCGTGCCGTTCGACGTAGCCGAGCGAGCCCAACTCGTAGAGGCGTTGCAGGACTTCGTCCGGCGGCAGCCCCGACTGCCGGGCCAGACGCTCCACCGGCGCGCCCTCCGCCGTGGCCGGCACGGCCTCCAGCACCCGCGCCACCGCCGGTTCCAGCAGGTCCCTGGGCAACACCGGACCGCTTCGCTGCGGCGCCAGGTCGTCTCCGATCGCCCCGATCAACTCGGCGACCTCGGCCGCGTCGGTGACCAGGGTGGCCCCGCCGCTGCGGATCAGGGCGTGCACCCCGGCGGACAGCGCGGAGGTCACCGGCCCCGCCACGCCCATGGTGTGCCGGTTGAGGTCACGGGCGCGTCTGGCCGTACTGAGCGCCCCGCTGCGAAGCGCAGCCTCGACCACCACCGTGCCACGGGTGAGCGCCGCGATGACCCGGTTGCGCAGCACGAACCGGAACCGGTTCGGGTGCTCCCCCGGCGGGAGTTCGCTCAGCAGCAGCCCCTGGGAGGCGATCCGCCGGATCAGGTCGGCGTTGCCGCGCGGATAGGCCACGTCCACACCGCAGGCGAGGACGCCGACGGTCATCCCGCCGACGGCCAGCGCCCCCCGGTGGGCGGCGGCGTCGATCCCGTACGCCGCACCCGAGACCACCACCCAGCCGCGCTCGGCCAGCTGCGCCGACAACTCCCCCGCCACGTGTGCGCCGTACGCCGTACAGGCCCGTGCCCCGACCACCGCCACCGACCGGAGCGCGAGCAGGCGCAGCGAGCCCGTCCCGGCCAGCCAGAGCCCGATCGGTCTGCCGTCTCCCAGATCGTCCAGTTGGCTCGGCCACTCCATGTCGCCCGGAATGATGAAGCGCCCGCCGGCAGTTCGCACCCGCTCCAGATCGGCGGCGGGATCCACGCCGACGAGTCTGGCCCGGTAGGCGGCCAACCGGTCCGCGTCCAGCCCCGGGTGGTCGGGCACGGTCCCGTCGCGGATCGCCCGGACCACGTCGACGGCGGGGAGTTGGGACAGCCACCGGCCCAGGACGGCATCACCCGGTTCGCTGAGCCGGCTCAGCACCGCCCGGGCGAGGCGTTCGGGCTCGGCCTCCGGGGCCGGTCCGGCGACAGGCTGACGGTGGTTCATCGTCTGGTTCACGATTGGGTCTCCTCGTGCTCGGGCCGGCCGTCCGGGCGGGCCGCCCGGTCCTCGGTCACGTCGGTGGGGCGGGGCCGGGCCTGCTTCCCGCCCTTCGGCGCGTCCTCCGGGAGCGGGCGCGCACCGGGCCGCCCGAAGGCGCGCTCGGTCAGCGGCAGCCCGTGTTCGGCGCCGGTCCGCATGACCAGGGCGGTCCGCACGTCGCGCTGGTCCGGACGGTCGCGGCCCGCGAGGTCGGCGACCGTCCAGGCGACCCGGAGCACCCGGTCCAGGCCCCGGGCGGTCAGCAGCCCTCGTTCCAGTTGACGCGCGGCGTCGTTCAGCGCGCCGGGCGCCAGGTGCCAGCGGGTGCGCAGCTCATGGCCGGGCACCTCGGCGTTGGTGCGCCACGGCGTGTTGGCCAGTCGGGCCGCCGCACGCTCCCGCGCGGCCAGCACCCGGGCCGCGACGGTCTCCGTGGTCTCGGCCGTACTGTCGCGCTCCATCAACTCGACCCTGGTCACCGGGGCGACCTGGACCTGGAGGTCGACCCGGTCGAGCAGCGGCCCGGAAAGCCGCCCCTGGTACCGGCTGACCATCGCGGGCGTGCACTCGCAGCCCTCCCCCCGGCGGGAGTACCGCCCGCAGGGGCAGGGGTTGGCCGCCAGGCAGAGCAGGAACCTGGCCGGGAGCCGGAGCGACCCGGCCGAGCGGGCGATCACCACCTCGCCCGATTCCAGCGGCTGGCGCAGGGCGTCGAGGACCCGGACCGGGAATTCCGGCGCCTCGTCCAGGAAGAGCACGCCGCGGTGCGCCAGCGAGACCGCGCCCGGTCGGGGCAGACCGCTTCCGCCACCGACGATCGCCGGCATCGTGGTGGAGTGGTGCGGGGCGCAGTACGGCGGGCTGTCGATGAGTGGCCGGCCCGCCGGGAGGAGCCCCGCCACGGAGTGAACGGCGGTGACCTCCAGGGCCTCCTTCTGGGTCAGCGGGGGAAGCAGCGCGGGCAGCCGCTCGGCCAGCATCGTCTTCCCCGCGCCCGGCGGGCCCTTCAGGTACAGGTGGTGACCGCCGGCGGCGGCGATCTCCAGGGCCCGGCGCGCCTCGTACTGCCCGGCCACGTCGGCCATGTCGAGCCGGGACGCCTTGTCGTCGGGAAGGCCGCGCACGCCCGCGGTGGGGAGCATCAGCCCGGCCATCAGCGTGTCGGGGCGGCTGCTGATCGGGTCGGGCGGCTCCTCCGGCGCCGGGGTGCCGGTCAGCACGGCGATCAGCTGGCGCAGGCTGCGCACGCCGATGACGGTGACGCCCGGGACGAGGGCTGCCTCGGCGGCGGTCTGCTCCGCCACCACGACCCGTTGGTATCCGGCGTCGGAGGCGGCGAGCACCGACGGGAGCACGCCGCGCACCGGCCGCACCCGGCCGTCCAGTCCGAGCTCGCCGATGATCAGCAGATCGGCGATGGAGGACGGGTCCAGCCGCTCCGCGGCGGCGAGCACGGCGCAGGCGACGGCGAGGTCGAAGCCGCTGCCGCTCTTCGGCACCGAGGCGGGGCTGAGCCCGACCGTCAGCTTCCGCTGCGGCCAGGCCTCGCCGCTGTTCACGACGGCCGCGCGCACCCGGTCGCGGGCCTCGGACAGTGCCTTGTCGGGCAGGCCGACCAGGGTGAACGCGGCGACCCCCGGCTCCAGGTCGGCCTGGACCTCGACGATCACGCCGTCCACACCCACCAGGGCCACCGAGCAGGTACGGGCGAAGGCCATCTCAGACCACCCCCCGCAGGTGGTCCACCGAGGCGGCGCCGCGGACCCGGTTGATGACGGCCACGAGGTCGATCCGGACGCCTCCCGGCGGGATCGGCGGCCACTGCGGATCGGCGGGCGCGGGCTGGTACCCGGGGCCGGCCAGCCTGGCGAAGTGGCCCGGCCAGCGCTCGGCCATCCAGCGCTCGGCGAGCCGCTGCAGCCGGGCGGCCTTGGCCTGGTCGATGGCCTCGCTGGGCTGCTGGAACCCCCGCTCGGAGCGGGTCTTGACCTCGCAGACCGCGAGGGTGTCGCCGTCGAGGGCGACGATGTCGAGCTCACCCTCGACGCACCGCCAGTTGCGGTCCAGGATGCGCAGCCCGCTCTCGGCGAGGCGGCGGGCGGCCACCCGCTCCCCGTAACGGCCGAGACCGTTGTTGGTGCCGCGCCCCGGGCTGCCCGTGCCCGGGGCGGTCCGGTCCGGGCTGTTCCGGTCCGGACCGCCCTTCGGTGCCGGCGTCTGCTGGGCCCGCGGTGCCTGCTTGCGCGTGGTGCGCTTGGTGCGCTTGGTGTCCTGCACGGTGACCACCTCCGCCGGGGAGGTTTCCGTGCAGCCCGGAACCGGGCCAGAGGCTTGCTATTTCCTGTGGATAACTCGGCCCTGTGGATAACTTCCGTCACCCGCAGGGGTGAGAATCCCGGAAAACCGCGAATTCCCCTGGACACCGCTGGACCGGACGGTCCAACGTCAGTTCCCGAAGCCGGAGTCGTCCGAGGGCAGCTCCAGATCGCTCTTCGCGAGCTCCTCGATGTTCACGTCCTTGAAGGTCAGCACCCGGACCTTGCGGACGAACCGGGCCGGCCGGTACATGTCCCAGACCCACGCATCCGCCATCGACACCTCGAAGAAGACCTCGCCCTGGACCGAGTGCACCTGCAGCTCGTAGTCGTTGGTGAGGTAGAAACGTCGCTCGGTCTCGATCACGTACTTGAACAGGCCGACGACGTCCCGGTACTCCCGGTAGAGCTTGAGCTCCATCTCGGTCTCGTACTTCTCGAGATCTTCGGCACTCATCCAGGCGTCCCCTCAACTTGTCACGTCCACCCATTGTGGACCACCGCACCCACCCTCAGAGCCTGACCGGAGTTCCCGGCGGCCCCTCCGCCACCAGCCGCTCCAGGAAGTCCGCCAGCCCGACGGGGTAGACCGTCTCGGCGGTTCTCCTCAGCTCCTCGATCGTCCACCAGCGCGCCGCGAGTAGTTCGGCGTGCTCCTCCGCCCCCATTCCCGAGTGGTCGAGCACCGTGTCCGCGGTCCGGGCCAGGTGGAACCACTGCTCCTGCTCGTAACGCTGCCCTCGAAAGGAGAACGAAACCGTGCCGTACGCAACCACCGGTCCCAGTTCCACGCCCCGCAGTCCGGTCTCCTCCGTGAGTTCCCGCACCGCCGCGTCGCGCACGCTCTCCCCCGCTTCCAAACCGCCCCCGGGGGTGAACCACCAGGTGACGTCCGGCACCGCCGGGTCGGATCCCCGGAAGAGGAGGAGGCGGTCCCGCCCGTCCAGCAGCAGGATCCGGGACGCTCTGCGACGCTTCGGCTCCATGACGGCTCTTCCCCCTCCTCTCATCGGTCCCGCTGACTCTCCCGATCCTGCCACCCGGCACGACCGTCCGGGGCGATGTTCGGCAGAGCCGCCCGGTCGGGGGCGGCGCCGGTCGCGGCCGGCGCGGCCGTCCCTGCGGTCCCGGCTGCGGCGGCTGCGGTCGCGGCTGTCGTACTGGTCAGGCCGCGCGGCGGCGCAGTCGGCGCGCGACGCCCGCCGCCGCGCCCACCCCGGAGGTCACGACGATCAGCGCCGCGCCTACAACGGTGGCGTAGAAGGCCGGCTCCAGCGGTCCCGGCTCACCGGCCTTCGGCCCGGCGATGCCGTCGAAGGCCGAGGTCCGGGCGAAGAGGCCGGTGCGGCCGAAGGGCAGCACGGTGGCCTCGACCCGGGCCTCCACCTCACTCGCGGGGATCGTGCCGCCGTCGATCTCCAGGTGGAGGCGGGAGTCCATCGAGCCCTGCCGGTTGTCACCCAGCAGGAAGAGCCGACCCGGCGGCACCTCGACGCTGAAGGCAGTGCCCTGGGAGTCCTGCGCCGCGAGGTACGGCTCATCCACCGGCTTGCCGTTGACGGTCAGCCGCTGGTCGTTCCCGGTGGCGACGGTGTCACCACCGACCGCGACCACCCGCTTCACCATGAGCTCGCCGCCCCAGGCGTGGTCGCGGAAGATCACGACGTCGCCCCGGCCGACGGTCGTGCCGTCGATCTGCCGGGCGAGCACGGTGTCGCCGACCTTGAGCGTGGGCGTCATCGAGCCCGTCGGGATGCCGTACGGCCGGTAGTCCAGCGCCATGACGACGAAACCGCCGACCAGCAGGAGCAGCCCGAGGCCGATCAGCACGCCCTGCAGCACCGCGGCGGGCTTGCGCCGAGGCCGCGCGACGGCAGCCGGGCGCTCCGCCGCCGTCTCTTCCACGACACTGCTCATCGATACCGCCCAACCCCGGCCGACCCGGAAACGCTCACGGTGCGCCGGGGCCACAGGCGGAAAACCCGGCGGGCCGTGGCACGTCCGAGCAGATTACTCGTCGGTACCACGGCCCGCGCAAGACCCGGGGGCGACCCGTCTGAGGTCAGGACTGCTTCCCGTGGTCCCCCCGGTCCCGCAGCCGACGCACCAGCGGAAGCACGCCGACGGCGCCGACGGCCCCGGCCAGCGGCGGCACGAGCGGCGCGGCCGCCGCCAGACCCTTCTGGTCGAAGGTCTCCGGCACCGGGAGCGTCGCCCACCGGTCGATGGGCCAGGCCACCACGAACGCGCGGCCGATCACCTCGTCCACGGGAACGGCACCGCCACCCGGCTGGTCCATGTGGAAGCGGGAGTCCAGCGAGTTCCCGCGGTGGTCGCCCATCACCCAGATCGAACCCTTGGGCACCGTCACCGGACCGAAGTCCTTCACCTGGCAGGGGGTGTTCCCCGGGTAGACGTACGGCTCGTCGAGAGCGACCCCGTTGACCTTCACCGGACCGTCGCCGTGGCATTCGACGGTGTCCCCGCCGACCGCGATGACCCGCTTGATGAGGTCCTTCTCGTTGTCGGATGGCATCAGGCCGACGAAGCTGAGCACGTCCTGGACGCCCCGGACGAAGGAGTTGCTGCTCTGCTTGGTGGGCTCGTCGGCCAGCCAGCCGCCCGGGTCGTGGAACACCACGACCTCGCCGCGCTCGGGCTCGGCCCCGAACCACGGGGTGAGCTTGTCCACCAGGACGCGGTCACCGACCTGAAGCGTGTTCTGCATCGACTCCGACGGAATGGAGAACGCCTGGACGAAGAACGTCTTGATCACCAGCGCCAGGACGAGCGCGATGCCGATCAGGATCGGCAGCTCCTTCCAGAAGGAGCGCTGCTTGCGGTCCTTCTCGGTGGACGCCTCCTCCGACCGCTCCGCCGACCCCATGTCGTCCCGAGTGTCGTCCGAGGTGTCCCCGGTGCCGTTGCCCTGTTCGCCGGCGGACTGGGCCGCCGAGTCCTCGGCGGATGCCGAGGGCACCGCGGACTCCGTGGACCGGGCCGCCCGACCGCCGGAGCCCTCGGGCTCTCCGGCGCCTGAGCGGGCGCCGATCACCAAATCCCCCACAACGTCTCCTCCCTGCTGTGCGGACGCCCGCGCGCCCGCGCTCACAGTGCCGCACAGCGGGCACCACGCTCCACCATCGACCGTGAACGCCTCAGGGCTGCCCTCCCGGGACTCACCTGACACCAGCACAGCCTTCGGACGCGGCCGTTGTCGCACACCGGCCGCGTCAGCACTTCTCTATCACTCCGGGGCATCCGGCCGACGCTCCCACACGCGCGGCCCGGCCGGCGGCCGGACGGACCGGCCTACTCCGGGGAACGCTCCGGCCTGCGGCCGACAAGCGGAAGGATGCCCAACACACCCATAACGAGCGGAGGTTCCTCCGGAAGCGGCCCAACCCCCATCGAGTTCGGCGCAGTTCCGCGAGCCTGCGGGGCCCGCGCCACCTTGGAGAGTGAAGCCGGTACATCAAGTTGATGGATCCGGTTCACCGGCCAGGCGATCATGAACGCCCGGCCGACCACTCCGCTCACCGGGATGGTGCCCTGGCCCTCGTTCCCCATGTGGAAGCGGGAGTCGGCGGAGACGTCCCGGTGATCACCCATCACCCAGAGCCGGCCCTGCGGCACCTTCACCTTGAACGGCTGCCGGGACGGCGGGTTTCCCGGCGACAGGTAGGTCTCGTCCACCGGCGTGCCGTTGACGCTGAGACGGCCCTGCTCGTCACAGCACTCCACGGTGTCCCCGCCGACGCCGATCACCCGCTTGATCAGATCCTGCTCGCTGTCGGACGGCAGCAGCCCGACGAAGGTGAGGACCTGCTTGGCACCGCGCAGCACCGGCCCGTCGGTGGACGGCTGGTGATCGGACTCCAGCCAACCGCCCGGATCCTTGAACACCACCACGTCGCCGCGCTCCGGCTCGGCACCGAACCAGGGGGTGAACTTGTCCACCAGCACCCGGTCCCCGATCTGGATGGTCTGCTCCATCGAGCCGGAGGGGATCACGAAGACCTGCACGAGGAAGGTCTTCATCACCAGCGCGACGACCAGTGCCACCAAGACGATCAGCGGGAACTCGCGCAGCACGGAACGCCTGCGGCGGCGGGCCGCGCGGCGGGCGGTGCGGCGGCGCTCGGCCCGCCCCCGTATCGGCGCCGAGGCCTCCGGCGCCGCCGTTCCCGCCCTCTCCCGCACCGACCCGGTGGCGGTGCGGCCGCCGGAGTACCCGGCCGGGCGGTGCACCGGGCGGTCGGTCAGCCGGCCTCTACCTCTGGTCCCCATGGCCACCAGTCCCCCCTGTCGCGGCGAAGGACGCCGGCCGGTCCAGGCTGTGCCAGTGGCCCACCGGGTAGACCACCCACTCCGCCCGGCCGATCACCTTGGACTCCGGCACGAAGCCGCCGCCGGGTTCACCCAGATGGTCGCGCGAATCCCGGGAGGCGCTGCGATGGTCCCCCATCACCCAGAGTTCGCCGGCCGGCACCACCACGTCGAAGGGCACGTTCGACGGCTCGTCACCCGGCGCGAGGTAGGAGGACTCGTCGATCGGCACACCGTTGACGGTGATCCGCGCGCCCGGGCCGGTACTGGTCACCCGGTCGCCGCCGACGCCGATGACGCGCTTGACGTAGACCGAGTCACCGGCCGGGGCCAGTCCGAGGTCCCGGGCGAGCCCCCGCAGTCCGTCCCCGAAGCCGGCCGGCTCGGCCGGCTCCCGCCGGAAGGAGCCCGTCCCGTCGAACACCACGACATCACCGCGCTGCGGATGCCCCCCGAAGGAGTAGGCCAGCTGGTTCGCGATCAGGCGGTCGCCGGTGAGCAGGGTGTTCTCCATCGAAGCGGAGGGCACCGCGAACGGCCGCGCCACGAAGGCGTTCACCAGCAGCAGGGTGAGCAGACAGATGCCGGCCAGCAGAAGGAGGTCACGCGAGCGCGAGCGGACCGGCTCATCGGCGTCCCCTTCTACCGGCTCCGACTCCGACTCCGCGCCCGCCCCTGTGCCCGCTCCCGCTCCCGCAGCGAGCTCCGCCCCCGGCTCCGCGGGAACCACCTCCGGCTCCGCGGGAACCGTGGAAACGGCCGCGGACCGCGACGGCGAGTCCGCACCGGTGGGTGCGGGACTGTCGTCGCGGTCCGCGGGTGGTTCGTGCGTGCTCATCGGGGGCTGAGCTTACCGTGCGGCAGCCGCGCCCCCCAGAGCGCTCCGATCCCCGGGTGGAACCGGGGGCCGGTGGATCAGCGGTCGCGCTTCTCCTTGATCTTCGCGGCCTTGCCGCGGAGGTCACGCAGGTAGTACAGCTTGGCGCGGCGAACCGCACCGCGGGTCACGACCTCGATCTTCTCGACGACCGGGGTGTGCACCGGGAAGGTGCGCTCCACGCCGACGTTGAAGCTGACCTTGCGGACGGTGAAGGTCTCACCGACACCGGCGCCGTGGCGGCGGATGACGACGCCCTGGAAGACCTGGACACGGGAGCGGTTGCCCTCGATGACCCGGACGTGAACCTTCAGGGTGTCACCGGCGCGGAAGGCCGGGATGTCGCTACGCAGCGAGGCCGCGTCGACAGCAGCGAGCTTGTTGCTCATGTTGCTCTCCATCGCAGGCGCCACGGGCCGCCCACGGAAGTTCGTCACAATGGGGTCTGCTGCGGGCCGCATCGGCTGGCGGTGATCCCCCCGTGGCGGGGGCACCGGTCCACGTGACCCCTACGGGAGGAGCCCAGCGACAGACAGCAGCGGCCTATTCTTCCACACCATCGGCCACGGACCGAAATCGGCCGAGCTGTCCGTCCCAGGCCAGACCGAGGATGCTGAGCGCCTCGCGGTCCTTCTTGTCGAAGGCGCCGTACTGCCAGCGTTCCACCAGGTCGGGCCGGTTCGCCAGGGTGCGGGCGAAGGCCTGCTCGCGCCGCCAGCGGGCGATCTTGCCGTGATTGCCGCTCAGCAGCACGTCCGGCACGGTCCGGCCGCGCCACTCGGCGGGCTTGGTGTAGACCGGGCCCTCCAGCAGGTCGGCCATCGCGCCGGGCGCGAAGGAGTCGTCCCGGTGGGACTCGGCGTTGCCGAGCACTCCGGGCAGCAGCCGGGCGATCGCCTCGACCATCACCAGCACGGCGACCTCTCCGCCGGCCAGGACGTAGTCGCCGATCGACACCTCGACCACCGGCATTCGGGTGGCCGCCTCCTCGATCACGCGGCGGTCGATGCCCTCGTACCGGGCGGGCGTGAAGGCCAGCCACGGACGCCCGGCGAGCTCCTGGGCGAGCTCCTGGGTGAACGGGCGCCCGCTCGGGGTCGGCACCACCAGCGTGGGCACCTCCCCCGCCGGGCCGCGGCCGACGACGGCGTCCAGCGCCTCGCCCCACGGCTCGGGCTTCATCACCATGCCGGGACCGCCGCCGTAGGGGCTGTCGTCCACCGTCCGGTGGATGTCGTACGTCCAGTCGCGCAGGTCGTGGACGTGCACGTCGAGCTGGCCACGGGCACGGGCCTTGCCGACCAGCGAGATGTTCAGCGGCTCGAGGTACTCCGGGAAGATCGTGACGACGTCTATCCGCATCCCGTCCTGAACGGAGGACGACTCAGCGGGCCCGGACGCGGACGACGGTGCCGGCGCGGACATCGGTTCCGACACGGACGACAGGTCTTCGGTGGTCACTCCGACTCCTCCGACTCCTCCGACTCCTCGGCCGCGCCGCGCGCGACCTCGGCCTGCTCCGGGTCGATCAGACCCGGCGGCGGGTCGATCACGGCCCGCTGGTTCTCCAGGTCGATGGTCGGCACGATGCGGGCGACGAACGGCACCAGCGCCTCCGTGCCGTCCGGCTTCGTCACCGTGAGCAGGTCCTGGTACGGCAGGTGGACGACCTCGGTCAGCTCGCCGACCGGGGTCCCGTCGAGCAGCACGACGTCCAGGCCGATCAGCTGGTGGTCGTAGTACTCCTCCGGGTCGTCCGGGCGCTCGTCCGGGTCGACCTCGGCGATCAGGATGGTGCCGCGCAGCGCCTCGGCGGCGTTGCGGTCCTTGACGCCGGCGAAACGCAGCAGCAGCCGGCCGCTGTGCACCTTGCCGGACTCGACGGTCAGCGGCCCGGCCGACGCGGGGTCGGTGAGCAGGACGGCACCGGGGCCGAGCCGGAGCTCCGGCTCGTCGGTGCGGACCTCGACGCTGACGTCCCCCCTGATGCCGTGGGCGCGGCCGATCTTGCCGACGACGAGCTGCACGGTGATCGTTCTCCTGGATGGGTGCTAGGGAAGGCCTAGGAAGATCAGAAACGGAAAGGGCTCGGAAGGATCGGAGCCCAGTCGGCCCGGAGCCCGGTGAGCCCCGAGCTCAACGAGCCCGGGGAACCCGGATGAGCCGGGCGCGGACCGGGACGAACCGGGGAACGGCGAAGGCCGACCGGGACGACATGCGTCCCGGCCGGCCTCAAGCCTGACGGCTGAACGAGCAGCAGCGTCAGCGAATGCTGTCCACGTCGACGAGGTCGACCCGGACGTTGCGACCGCCGAGGGCGCCGACCACGGTGCGCAGTGCGCGCGCCGTCCGGCCGCCCCGGCCGATCACCTTGCCGAGGTCATCGGGGTGCACACGCACCTCGATGGTGTTGCCCCGACGCAGGTTGCGCGAACGCACCTGCACCTCGTCGGGGTGCTCGACGATGCCCTTCACCAGGTGGTCGAGGGCGTCCTCGATCACGATCAGGCCTCGGCGGCGGCGTCGGCCTCAGCCTCGGCCTTGTCCGACTTCTTGGCCTTCGGGGTGATGGCGACACCGGTGGTGGCGTCCTCGAAGCCGGCGACGGCCTTCGCGAACAGGTGCGAGAAGTCCTCGACCTTCGGCTCGGCGACCTTCAGCGGCTCCGGAGCCGGCAGGCCCTTGAACTTCTGCCAGTCGCCGGTCAGCTTGAGGATGGCGAGCACCGGCTCGGTCGGCTGGGCGCCGACGGACAGCCAGTACTGGGCGCGGTCGCTGTCGACCTCGATCTTCGAGGGGTTGTAGGTCGGCTGGTAGATGCCGATCTCCTCGATCGCGCGACCGTCACGCTTGGTGCGGGCGTCGGCGACGACGATGCGGTAGTGCGGGGAGCGAATCTTGCCGAGACGCTTGAGCTTGATCTTGACTGCCACGGGAGTGGATTCTCCTGGTGTTGACGTGGGTGAGCAGCTCCACCACCGCGTGGGGTTGCGGGGCGGGCCGTTCAAGGGACACGCCAGCCGTAGGAGAGAGGGGTCCTGCTCGGCTGCCGAGTACTCAGCTGTCCATTGTGCCATACCGGCGCGAACCGCCTTGACCGCCCTCCGGCCGCCCGGCGCGGCACAGCAGGGCCCGACACAACAGGGGCCGACACACCAGGGGCCGGCACGGCAAGAGCCCGACACAACAGGGCCACCACGTCAATGGCCTTTGCACAGCAGGGGCCGCCCGCAGAGGCCGGCACAGCAGGGCCGGGGCAAGAGGAGCAGGTCCGACCGGGAGCCCCCGCTCCCGGTCAGCCCAACGTACAACCACCGATCGGCCGGATGCCGCTCGGTACCGCCAACCGCTCCGGCCGGACCCGCTGCCCGCACAGCCGCCGACCGGTCTCCCGGAACCATCCGTTGCCCCCGGCGCCGGACACCCGGCCACCGGAGCAGGCGCTCCGCACCACGCGCACCTCGCGGTGCGCGCACTCCGTGGCACCCGTACCGCGGCACCACGTCTCGCGCATGACGGACGAGGCACTACGCCGCACTGCGCCGTACGCGTCGCACTACGCCGTACGCGTTGCGCTACGTCGCCGTCCCTACCAGCTACGCGATCTTGAACGGCTGCTGGCAGGCACCGCAGACGATGGACGCCTGCGCGAGCACCGACGGCACCACCCGGACGTTGCGGCCGCAGCCGCAGACCGCCTTGACCCGGACGCCGCCCCCGGAGGAGCCGTGCCGGGCGGCCGGCCCGCGGAAGGCGCGCGACGCGCCGTCCCCGGTCACCGCCTCCTGGTGGGCGCCGAGGGCGCGGTCCAGGCGCTCGATGGTCTCGGCGTACCGCTCCCGCGTCTCCTTGAGCATGGTCACCTGGGAGAAGCCGCTGCTCGCGTGCGGCTCGACCGGGTGCGCCAGGCCCAGCTCCGAGGCGAGGAGCAGGAAGCGCCGGTTGTGGTAGCGGCCGGCCCGCGAGGTGTCCCGGATGTCCCGGGCCGCGGCGAGACCGTGGGCAGCCTCGTGGAGGAGCCGCTCGAAACCGAGCCGCGTACCACAGGCCGAGGAGGACTCGCCGATCAGCGCCTCGGGCGAGGCGAGGTCGGGGAGGTCCTGGTGGAAGGCCTGGATGTCGCTCCAGGCGGCGGCCAGTTCGGCCGCGAGAACGAGGGGCTGTGTCGTGCTCACGCTAGACCAACGATGCAGTGCGAGCCGATGTTCCGCGCGTTCCCGTTCTCCGGGATTTCCCAGGAAACTCTCAGGAATGTACAAGCGCGCGCGAAATGCGCGTTCCGGTTCTGTCGCAAGACCAACCCCCTGCACGTTTGGGCCCGACGTAGCTCGGCGGGCCTGGTCACCTTTTCCGCCCGGGGGAACGGGCTGTCGCCCCCCGGACGTACGTACGGCCCATGATCCTGTCGAGTTGACAGGGCCACGGGCCGTACACCGTACCGCTATTCCGTTAATACCGGGAGTTGACCGGTGAGTAGGGATGTCGACGGATGAGACGAGCGCCGGACGCTTACCGCCGGAATTCCCGGCGGCGCTTGTCAACGAGCGCCACTACTCATCAGTACTCATCGGATTTTCGACATCTCCGGCATCCCCGGATCTGCCGCGGGCGTCAGTAGGCGCGCGCGACGATCGCGATGTTGCCGTCCTGGTCGTCCGTGGCCGGCACCGAGCCGTCGGCGGCCACGATGCAGCGCACCGAGACGCCCTGCTCGGCCAGCTTGGCCTCGCCCTCCGGGCCGAGCTCGGCCCAGGAGATCCGGCCCCAGCCGGTCGCGGCGGCCTCGACGGCCTCGTCGATGTCCTTGACGTCGACGGTGCGGGCCTCACGGCGCTCGCGGGACTGGCGCAGCAGCAGCGCCTGGTCCTCCTCCAGCACGCCCGGGAGCAGCGACGCCAGGGCGTCGATGGAGACCGGCTCCTTGCCGCCGGGGATGCGGCGGGCCAGCATCGCGGTGCCGTTCTCCAGGTCGCGCGGGCCGACCTCGATGCGCACCGGTACGCCCTTGAGCTCCCAGTCGACGGCACGACGGCCGAACGGGGTGTCGGTGCGGTCGTCCACGACCACGCGGACGCCGGCGGCCTCCAGGGCGGCACCGATCTCGCGGACCTTGGCGATGACCGCGTCGTCGCCCTTGATGGCGAGGACGACGGCCTGGACGGCGGCCAGGCGCGGGGGCACCCGCAGGCCGTTGTCGTCGCCGTGGGACATGATCAGGCCGCCGACCATGCGGGTCGAGACGCCCCAGGAGGTCTGCCAGACGTACTCGCGCTCGGCGCCCTGCAGCTGGTAGGTGGTGTTGAACGCCTTGGCGAAGTTCTGGCCCAGCTCGTGGCTGGTGCCCATCTGCAGCGCCTTGCCGTCGCCCATCATGCCCTCGAGGGTGAGGGTGTTGATGGCGCCGGCGAAGCGCTCCTTGGCGGTCTTGCGGCCGAGCACGACGTCGATGCCGAGCACGTTGGTCATGAAGTCGCCGTAGACCTGGGTGTGGATCATCGAGGCGTAGTCACGGGCGTCCTCGTACGTGGCGTGGGCGGTGTGGCCCTCCTGCCAGAGGAACTCGGTGGTGCGCAGGAAGACGCGCGGACGCAGCTCCCAGCGGACCACGTTGGCCCACTGGTTGATCAGCAGGGGCAGGTCGCGGTGGCTCTGCACCCACTTGGAGAAGTACTCGTTGATGATCGTCTCGGAGGTGGGCCGGACGACGACCGGCTCCTCCAGCTGCTTGCCGCCGCCGTGGGTGACGACCGCGAGCTCGGGGGCGAAGCCCTCGACGTGCTCGGCTTCCTTGGTCAGGTAGGACTGCGGGATGAACATCGGGAAGTAGGCGTTCTGCGCGCCGGCCTTCTTGATCCGCGCGTCCATCTCCTGCTGCATCCGCTCCCACAGGCCGTAGCCGTACGGTCGGATGACCATGGTGCCGCGCACCGGACCGTTGTCGGCCAGCTCGGCCTTGTTGATGAGGTCCTGGTACCAGCGCGGGAAGTCGTCCGCCTGGGGGGTGAGAACGGGTGCCTTTGCCATGGGGCGAATGGTACGGGGAGCGGGGCCCTGACTTCGAATCGGTAACGCGACCGGCACCCGGGGGCGCACGACCGCGACACGCGCGCACCACCCTGCACCCCTCTGGACGCCGCGCCCGAGCCGCTGTTCGCTGGAGTGGGGCGGGACTTTGGGGGAGGCCGTAGCAGCACACCGAAGGACCGGATGGGAGGCCGCGATGGCTTCAGCTCGGACGACCGGCACGACCGTACGACCCGCGGGCGCGCGCCCGCACGACCCGCAGCCCGCGGGCGCGTGGCCCGCGCGGGCGCGCGACTGGGCGGAGATCCAGGAACGCATGCTGGTACCGCTCTACGAGGCGGTCTACGACCGGCTGGAGGTCGGCCCGGCGACCAGCGTGCTCGGCCTGGGCTGCCGGTCGGGCCTGGCCCTGCTGCTGGCCGCCGAGCGGGGCGCTCAGGTCGCCGGTCTGGAGCCGCAGGACGAGCTGCGCGAGCTGGCCCGCGGGCGCCGGCTGCAGGTGGGCGCGAGCACCCGGACGGCGACGGCCGTCCCCCGCTCGGCCCATTCGCTGGTCACGGTTTTCGAGCAGTTGCCGGGGGCGGCCGACCCGCAGCGGGTGGTGACCGAAGCGGCCCGGCTGACGCTCCGCGGCGGGCACGTGGTGCTGGCCGCCTGGGGACCGCCGGAGCGGTGCGAGAGCGCGGCCGTGCTGGACGTGGCCCGGCGGATGGCCGGGCGCACCACGGCGCGCGACCCGTTCGGGCTGAGCTCCCCCGGCGCACTGGAGGACCTGTTGGCCCCGGCCGGCCTGCGCCCGGCGGGCAGCGGCCGGGTCGGCTGCCCGTTCGCCTACCCGGACCTGGACAGTGCGGTGCGCGGGCTGCTCTCCACCGGCCTGTACGACGCCGCGGCGGAGTTCTCGGGGCTGCCCCTGGTGGCGAAGGAGCTGGCCGAGGTCCTGCACCCGTACCTGCGCCCGGACGGCTCGGTCCGGATGGAGAACGTCTTCCGCTACCTGATCGCCGAGCAGCCCCGGTGACCCGCTCCGCCCCGCCCCGCACGCCCCCGTCCCGCCCGCGGGGGCCTACGCCGCGGCGTCCGAGCCCGGCCACTCCTCGGCGGTCAGCGCGAACCGCTCGTGGTCCCGCCAGGCGCCCTGCAGGAACAGCATCCGGGGCGTGAAGCCCTCGTGCCGGAAGCCCAGCCGCTTGGCCAGCCCGACCGACCGCTCGTTGTCCGGCTGCACGTTGATCTCCAGCCGGTGCAGCCCGAGGCCGCCGGAGGCCTGCGGGGCGAAGCAGCGGTCCAGCACCAGCCGCATGCCCTCGGTCATCCGGCCGGTGCCGGCGAACGGGAGGTAGGAGTCGTAGCCGAGCGCAGCGTTGCAGAACCGGCCCATCACGATGTTGGCCACGTTCACCTTGCCGACCAGCCCGCCGGTCTCCTGATCGATGATCAGGAACGTTCGGAGCCCGGCGCCTTGGCGCTCCAACAGGTCCGGGAGCCCGTCCGGCTCGACCGGGTTCCACCGTCCGATGTGCGCGGCGGACCGTCGGACCGCCTCGGCGTACGCCACCTCGTCCTCGGCCCGCGGGGCCCTGATCGTCACTCTCACCCCCTCATCATCCCCTCCCCCCACGTCCCCGGACATGCCGACGGATCACCGGGGCCACCGGACCGGTCACCGACCCACCAAACCGGCCGCCACCGGACCCGTCACCGAGCCTCCGAACCGGCCACCCCGGACCCGTCACCGAGCCTCCGAACCGGCCACCGGAAGCACCGGACCCGCCGCCCGCAGGCCACAGGCCGCCCCCGCCCCCGCCCTGCCCCACCCCGAGGACCGAACGCGCGCGGCCCGCCGCCCGGGGGAACCGGACGACGGGCCGCGCACACGCAGCGGGACCACGCCTACAGCAGGTCCTTGAACTCCTTCGGCAGCTCGAAGTCGGCCGGGCCCTTGCCCGCGCCGAGCCCGAACGCACCGCCGTCGGCCGGCGCCTGGGCGCCGCCCGCACCGAGCGCGCGCCGCTCGGCGGCCGCGGCCTCCTCCTGCGCCCGCTTCAGCGGGTTGCCGCTCTTGCGCTTGCCCTTGGCCTGCGGAGCCTTCTTGGCGGACTTCTTCGAGCCGCCGCCCATGCCCGGGATCCCCGGCATGCCGGGCATGCCCTTGCCGGAGGCCATCGCCGACATCATCTTGCGGGCCTCGAAGAACCGCTCGACCAGGTTCTTCACCTCGCCGACCTGGACGCCCGAACCCTTGGCGATGCGGGCCCGGCGGGAGCCGTTGATCAGCTCCGGCTCGGCGCGCTCGGCCGGGGTCATCGACTTGATGATCGCGCCGACCCGGTTGACGTCCTTGTCGTCGATGTTGTTGATCTGCTCGCGGATCTGGCCCATCCCGGGCAGCATGCCCAGCAGCTTGGAGATCGAGCCCATCTTCTGGACCTGCTCCAGCTGCGACAGGAAGTCGTCCAGGGTGAACTGCTTCGGGCCGCCGCGCAGCTTGGCGGCGATCTTCTCGGCCTCGGCCTGCGAGAAGGTGTCCTCCGCCTTCTCGATCAGCGAGAGGAGGTCACCCATGCCGAGGATGCGCGAGGCCATCCGCTCCGGGTGGAAGGCGTCGAAGTCGTCGACCTTCTCGCCGTTGGAGGCGAACATGATCTGGCGGCCGGTGACGTGCGCGACCGACAGCGCGGCACCACCGCGGGCGTCGCCGTCGAGCTTGGAGAGCACCACACCGGTGAAGTCGACGCCGTCGAGGAAGGCCTGCGCGGTGGTGACCGCGTCCTGGCCGATCATCGCGTCGACGACGAACAGGACCTCGTCCGGGTTCACCGCGGCGCGGATGTCGGCGGCCTGCTGCATCAGTTCGGCGTCGATGCCCAGGCGGCCGGCGGTGTCGACGATGACGACGTCGTACTGCTTCTGCTTGGCGTACTCGATCGAGTCCTTGGCGACCTGCACCGGGTCGCCGACGCCGTTGCCGGGCTGCGGGCCGTAGAAGGCCACGCCGGCGCGGTCGGCGACCACCTGGAGCTGGTTGACGGCGTTGGGGCGCTGGAGGTCGCAGGCGACCAGCAGCGGGGTGTGCTTCTGCTTCTTCAGCCAGAAACCGAGCTTGCCCGCGAGGGTGGTCTTACCGGCACCCTGGAGACCGGCGAGCATGATCACCGTGGGGCCGGTCTTGGCGAACCGCACCCGGCGGGTCTCGCCACCGAGGATGGTGATGAGCTCCTCGTTGACGATCTTGATGATCTGCTGGCCCGGGTTCAGCGCGCGGGAGACCTCGGCACCGAGCGCGCGCTCCTTGACCTGCTTGATGAAGGCCCGCACGACCGGCAGCGCGACGTCCGCCTCCAGCAGCGCGATGCGGATCTCGCGGGCGGTGGCGTCGATGTCCGCCTCGCTCAGGCGGCCCTTGCCCCGGAGGTTCTTGAACGTCGCTGCGAGGCGATCGGAAAGGGTGTCGAACACGTCGGCGCGGGTCCTCTGCGGCATCGGAATCGGTACGGTCGTCGCCCCCAAGGGTATCCGGCGACTCCGGGAACGGTCTCCACCCCCGGGACGACTCCCTCCCGGGGCCTCCCCGGGGCAGGTCGCCCCGGACCTCAGCCCAGCGCCGCCCGGACCGCCGCCGCCACCTCCCCGGCCCGCTGGGCCGAGAGCGGCCGGCCCGCGTCGTCGGTCAGGTAGAACGAGTCGACGGCGTCCGCGCCCAGGGTGGAGACGTGCGCCGTCCGGACCCTGACGCCGGCGCCGTCCAGCGCCCGGCCGATCCGGTGCAACAGGCCGGGCGCGTCGTGGGCCCGCACCTCCAGCACGGTCGCGCTGGCCGAGGCCACCGCGGGCGCCACCGCGACCAGCGGCGGCGGGGTCGGGATGCCGCGCCGGCGCGGGGCGGCCGCGTCGCGTTCGGCGAGCCGGCGCGAGACGTCCAGCGAGCCCTCCAGAGCCCGGCGCAGGTCGGCCCGCAGCCGTGCCGCCTCCGGCAGCTCGCCGAACTCCGCGGCCACCGTCCAGGAGAGCAGCAGCACCGGGCCGGCGCCGATCGGGTCGAGCTCGCGCAGGCCGGCCGAGCGGACGGTCAGCCGGTGCAGCGCCAGCACCCCGGCGACGGTGCCGAGCAGCCCCGGCTGGTCCGGCACGGCGAGGGTCAGCTGCACGCCCATGGGTTCGGTGCCCGGTCCGGTCGCCGCCACGGCCCGGCCCGCGTCCCGGGCCGCAGCCTCACCCGACGCCGCCGTCCCGCCGCGGCCCGGCCCCCAGGCCCGGGCCGACCCCCCGGCCTGTGACGGCCCCCCGACCTGTGACGACCCCCCGACCTGTGACGACCCCCCGGCATGCGCCCCGGACCGGGACCACGCCCCGGACCGGCCCGGCTCTCCGGCCTCGGGCGGTGCCTCGGCCTGGGCGAGCAGCGAGAGCGCCGGACCGCCGGTCCGGGCCGCCTCCACCGCGAGCCGCTCCTGCTCGGCGGTCGGCTCGGCCTCGGCGGGGAAGGGATGGCCGCCGGCCAGCTGGGCGGCGGCCCGGGCCGCCAGACCGTCCACCAGCGAGGCCCGCCAGCGGCTCCAGGCGGCCGGGCCGGTCGCGGTCGCGTCGGCCTCGGTCAGCGCGTGCAGCAGCTCCAGCTGCGGCACGGTGGCGACCACCTTGGTGATCGCCTCCACGGTGGCAGGGTCGTCCGGGTCCCGCCGGGTCGCGGTGTCCACCAGGGTCAGGTGGTGGCGGACCAGCATCGCCAGCGTCTCCACCGACTCCTCGTCGAAGCCCATCCGGACCGCCACGTCGCGGACGATCACCTCGCCGGCCTCGCTGTGGTCACCGGGCCAGCCCTTGCCGATGTCGTGCAGCAGCGCGGCCACCAGCAGCAGGTCCGGCCGGGCCACCCGGCGGGTCATCGCGGCGGCCCGCACCGCCGTCTCGACCAGGTGCCGGTCCACCGTCCAGCGGTGCACCGCGTTGCGCTGCGGCCGGCAGCGGACCCGCTCCCAGTCCGGCAGCAGCCGGGTGATCAGCCCCTCGGCCTCCAGCGCCTCCCAGACCGGCAGACAGGCCTCCCCCGCGCCGAGCAGGGTGACCAGCTGCTCCCGGGCCTCGTCCGGCCACGGCACGGGCAGCGGGCGGCACTCGGCGGCCAGCCGGCGCACCGTCGCGTAGGAGATGGTCAGCCCGTTCTGCGCGGCGGCGGCCGCGGCGCGCAGCGGCAGCACCGGATCGGCCGCCGGGCGGGCGCCCTGGGCCAGCACCGCCTCGCCGTCCTGCTCGACCACGCCCTCGGCGAGCGGGCGGCGGTCGACGGCGCCCCGGGCCACCGCGCCCGCGCCGCGCCCGGCACCGGTGAACGGGAAGGAGAGCCGGGCGGAGCGGCGGCCCCGGCCGGAGCGGGCGGCCAGCACCCGGTCCACCGACCGCCAGGTGACGTCGCTCGCGTAGGCGACGGTGCGGGCGGCCTCGTAGACCTGGCGCAGCAGGGTGTCGGCGTCCAGCACCCCGAGCCGCTCGGCGACCTGGTCCTGGTCCTGCAGGCTGAGCCGCTCGGTGGCCCGGCCGGTGGCCAGGTGCAGCGCGTCGCGGACGTCGGCCAGCCGCAGCGCCGCGGCGTCCAGGCCGTCGCGCGGGGCGTCGGCCAGCCAGGTGGCGGCGATCGCGTTCAGCGTGACCACGTCGCGCAGGCCGCCGCGGGCCTCCTTGAGGTCGGGCTCCAGCAGGAAGGAGAGCTCGCCGTGGCGCTCGGCCCGCTCCCGGCCGAGCTCGCGCAACTCGGGCAGGCGCTTGGGGGCCGCGGCCCGCCAGTCGGCGAGGACGGCGGAACGCAGCTCGGCGGTGAGCGCGGGGTCGCCGGCGATGTGCCGGGCGTCCAGCAGGCCGAGCTGCGCCTTGAGGTCGGCGGCGGCGACGGCGCGGGCCTCGGCGGGGGTGCGCACCGAATGGTCGAGGGCGGTGCCGGCGTCCCAGACCGGGTACCAGATCCGCTCGGGCAGCCCGGGGTCGAGCGGGCCGTCGTGCAGCAGCAGGACGTCGAGGTCGCTGCGCGGGGAGAGCTCGCCGCGCCCATAGCCGCCGACCGCGACCAGGGCGACACCGGCCGGGGCGACACCGGCCGGGGCGCCGGCCGCCGCGAGCAGGCCGGTCAGCCACTCGTCGGTGAGCGCGGACAGCGCGGCGCGACGGGCCCGACCGGCCGGGCCGGGTGCGTCCAGCAGCCGGGCGCGGGCGGCGCCGTAGTCGAGGGAGTCGTCGGTTCCGGTGGCCATGCGAAGTCCCCGTCCGTCGTGCGGTTGAGCGGGCTGCACTGAAATACGCCGCCAGCGGGCCTGCGGCCACGGTGTGGTCGCAGGCCCGCCAGCGGGTGGGTCGATCCGTACGAGCCGTACGAACCGAACGAGCCGTACGAACTAACGAGCTGTACCAGCCGTACGAGCCGTATGAGCTGCGGACTGAACGAGCCGGACGAGCCGAATGCTAGGGCGCGTCCGGGCCGCGCTAGAGGGCGTCGGGGCCGCGCTCGCCGGTCCTGACCCGGACGGCGGTGTCGACCGGGATGCTCCAGACCTTGCCGTCGCCGATCTTGCCGGTCCGGGCCGCCTTGACCAGGACGTCGATCAGCTGGTCGGCGTCGTCGTCCTCGACCAGGACCTCGATTCTGACCTTGGGTACCAGGTCCACGGTGTACTCCGCGCCCCGGTAGACCTCGGTGTGGCCGCGCTGGCGGCCGTAGCCGCTGGCCTCGGTGACGGTCAGGCCGTGCACGCCGAAGGCCTGCAGGGCGGCCTTCACGTCGTCCAGGCGGTGCGGCTTGATGACGGCGGTGATGAGCTTCATCGGGCGTCGACCTCGGTCTTCTCGGTGGTCTGCGGAGCGGCGGATCCGGCGGCGGGGGCGGCGACCACGGCCACGGCCGGGGCGGGGGTGGTCCGGGCCAGCCCGGCGCCGACCGCGCTGAAGTCGTACGCCGACTCGGCGTGCTCGGCCTGGTCGATGCCGGCCACCTCGACCTCCTCGGCGACCCGGAAGCCGACCGTCTTGTCGATCGCCTTGGCCAGCAGCCAGGAGAGGACGAAGGAGTACGCGCCGACCACGGCCACGCCCATCGCCTGCTTGCCGAGCTGCTCCAGGCCGCCGCCGTAGAACAGGCCCTTGGCGGTCTGGCCGACGGTGCCGGTGGCGAAGAGGCCGACCAGCAGCGAGCCGACCGCGCCGCCGACCGCGTGCACGCCGACCACGTCGAGCGAGTCGTCGAAGCCGAAGCGGTACTTGAGGCTGATCGCCGCGGCGCAGAGGGCGCCGGCGATCAGGCCGATCGCCACCGCGCCGATCGGGGAGACCGAGCCGCAGGCCGGGGTGATGGCGACCAGGCCGGCCACCGCGCCGGAGGCGGCGCCCAGCGTGGTGAACGCGCCGTGCCGCAGCTTCTCGTAGATCAGCCAGCCGACCAGCGCGGCCGCCGTGGCGACCTGGGTGTTGATCAGGGCCATCGCGGCGACGCCGTTGGCGGCCAGCGCCGAGCCCGCGTTGAAGCCGAACCAGCCGAACCAGAGCAGCCCGGAGCCGAGCATCACCAGCGGCAGGCTGTGCGGGCGCATCGGGTCCTTCCGGAAGCCGATCCGCTTGCCGAGGACCAGGCAGAGTGCCAGGCCGGCGACGCCCGCGTTGATGTGCACGGCGGTGCCGCCGGCGAAGTCGATCACACCGTTGCGGTCGCCGAGCCAGCCGCCGTTGCCGCCGTCGAAGAAGAAGACCCAGTGCGCGACCGGGAAGTACACGACGGTCACCCAGAGCGCGATGAACAGGCCCCAGGCGGTGAACTTGGCGCGGTCCGCGATGGCGCCGCTGATCAGCGCCGGGGTGATGATCGCGAACATCAGCTGGAAGGCGGAGAACGCGGTGACCGGGATCGTCCCGGCCAGGTCGTTCAGCCCGATGCCGCGCATCCCGAGGAAGTCCAGGTTGCCGATCAGGCCGGCGCCCGCGTCGGGCCCGAAGCTGAGCGAGTACCCGTAGAGGACCCAGAGCACGCTGACGATGCCGAGCGAGAGGAAGCTCATCGCCAGCATGTTGAGTGTGCTCTTGGCCCTGACCATGCCTCCGTAGAAGAAGGCCAGGCCCGGGGTCATCACCATGACCAGGGCCGCACAAATGAGCACGAAGGCGGTATCGCCCGCGCTGAAGCCGTCCGGCATCGGCGTCTCCTCATGAATGGAAGCCGCTCCACATCCGGGTTACCTGTCCCGTGCCACCCGGGGTGTCGGCGATGAGAAGGAGAGTGCCGAAGGCTGGTTTCGGCCGATGCGGCCGGTTGTTTCACGACCGTGACGGCGGCGACGCAGGGGTTACGCCTGCGTGAACCACGGCCGCGCCACCCGGCCGGATGGGTTACCGTGCCGCCGCACGGCACGAGGAGTGCCGCGGCCGCGACCGACCGCGACGGCCGTGAAGACCACGGCCGCCGACGGCGAAGGCCGCGAGCACCACGGCCACCGCCCGCGACGGCGAAGGCCGTGGGTCACGGCGGGCCCACCCGTCGGGGTGGCCCGCCGTGACCCACGGCGACTCACACCACCGAGACGTACTCCGGGATGTCCTGGACCACCCGCTCCTTGAGCCGGCTCACCGCGTCCACGCCCTGGTAGCGGGCGGCCGCGGCCTCCGTGGTCTTGCGCACCCGGGAGTTCAGCCGCTCCGAGCGCACCTTGGTGGCGATGTCCACCGCCTGCTCGGCGAAGACCGCCGCCTCCTCCGGCTCCTTCTGCAGCAGGTGCACGCTGGCCATGCCGATCAGGTTGAAGGCGTACGAGCGGACGTGGTCGCCGTCCTGCCGGAAGAGGTCCACCGCGCGCTCCATCACCGGGGCGGACATCGAGGCGTAGAGCTCGGCGTTGTCCGAGTGGTAGGCGAGGTCGCGGAACGAGTGCGCGTTCTCCGCGTTCAGCTCGGCCGGTGAGAAGAACTTCAGCCAGTCCGGGTCGCCGTCGCCCTCGCGGATGTCGGTGAAGGTGTCCTCGGCCAGCCGCACCGCCCGGGCGCAGCGGTTCACCTCGCCGATCGTGGCGTAGGCCCGCGCCTCCATCGCGTAGAGCAGCGACTGCTGGCGGGGGGTGGCGGTGTCGCGGCTGCCGTACTGGGCCAGGTGGATCAGCTCCAGGGCGTCCTCACCGCGGTTGAGGTGGATCATCTGCCGGCTCATGTCGGTGAGGATCAGCGCGCCGAACGGGCGGTCGCCGGCCTCCTTGGCCGCGTGCAGTGCCAGCACGTAGTACTTCTGCGCGCTCGGGTGCATGCCGACGTCGTACGACATCCAGCCGGCCAGGTGGGCCAGCTCGGCGGTGAGCCGGAAGAGCCGCTTGGTGGTCTGCTCGGGGTACGTCTCCTGGAGCAGGTCGGTGACCTCGTGGAGCTGGCCGACGACGGCCTTGCGGCGCAGCCCGCCGCCGTTCTGGGCGTCCCACTGGCGGAACATGACGGTGGTCTGTTCGAGGAGTTCGAGCTCGGGTTCGGAGAGCCGGCCGGTGAACGGCTCGCCGCCGTTGGCCGCGGTCAGGATCGGGGTGGGCATGCCGGTCGGGCCGGGGGCGAGCCAGCGCTGCATCGGCTCGATCAGCGCGGCGCCGGCCGTCAGGGCGAGCGACGTGCCCAGGAAGCCGCGCCGGTTGAGCATCAGGTCGCTGCGGGAGTAGTCACTGATCAGCTGGACGGTCTGCGGCGCACTCCACGGCAGGTCGACCCCGCCGCCCACCGTGGAGACCGGGATGGCGGCCCGCAGCCCGAGGTCCTCGATGGAGACCACGGAGCCGAACCGCTCCGAGAAGAGTTCCGACATGATCTTCGGGATCGGCTCGCGGGGCTGCTCGCCGTCGAGCCAGCGGCGCACCCGTGAGGTGTCCGTGGAGACGTGGTGGGCGCCGATCTGCCGGGCCCGGCGGTTGACCTGACGGGCCAGTTCGCCCTTCGACCAACCGCTGCGGGTGAACCACGTGGTCAGCTTCTCATTGGGTTGCTTCTCTGCCATGGGTAACGTCCCCATCCCGCCCGGCCCCTGCTTCGGGGCCCCCGATCGTGACCGCCCGACGGTTGCGGGCTCTTGCCGGCCGTGCCGTACCTGCGGTGGTGCCGCGGCCGCCGGCCCGTACCACCCGCCCCGTTCGCCGGTATCTCCGGCCCCGGATTCGCTCGTCGAACCGTTGGTCGTACTGGTGTGCCATCCTGGCGGACGAGCCGTCAGGTTCCCCAACTCCCGCGCCCAGAGGGCCTGGAGCGGACTCTCCGACGACGTCCGTGTGCTGAACGTAGTGCCCCGTGCGCCACCCGGGGGAGCGCCCCTGGCGAAACGCCACCTTTCGCCACCCCCAGGAGTGAACCGAAGCAAGTCCGCACACGCTTCACTAGAAGTCCCGACGGTCCGGCATATGCGGGCCGCCAAGTCCCCACCGGCCCCGGCCCGCAGGCAACCCGCAGCAGCCACCGGCGGATTCGCCGCCCGCCCGGTCGACGGCCCTCCCGCGCACACGACGATCCGGCATCGGCACCGCCCGTCACAAGGGGCGCCCGAGGCGCAAGCGCACACCTGGCGCACGCCACGCGCCGCGCGCCGCCACCGCACAACGCACCACGCAACGGACAATCAACGCAAAGTCACCATCCCGTAACCATCGGCAACCAGAACCTGTTGGGGGAGGCATGGACAACCTGTTCGGCGAACTTCGACTGGGGCACCTGCGGTTGGCCCCGCTGGGCGCGCGCCGCCGCACCCGGGTCACCGCGTCCCAGGCGGCCGCGGAGTACACCGGCCGCTGGGGTTGGGCGGTCGCCGTCGGCAACCCGGCCGGTGCGGCCACCGCCCCGGCCGACTGCCACTGCGGCGCCCCGCGCTGCGCCGCGCCCGGCCTGCACCCGGCCCCCGGTGGCGCGCCGGCCGCCCGGTCCGGCGCCGACGTCTCGGTGCTGTTCCCCACCGGCCGCGCCTTCGACGTGCTGGACGTCCCCGAGCAGGCCGGCCTGCGGGCGCTCGTCCGGCTGGAGCGGATGGGCACCCAGATCGGCCCGGTGCTGGCCTCCCCCACCGGCCGGCTGCAGTTCCTGGTCGCCGCCGGCACCGCCCGCCGACTGCCCGACCTGCTGTACCGGATGGGCTGGGACGACGCGGCGCTCGACCTCGCGTGCCACGGCGAGGGCAGCTACGTCGCCGCCCCGCCCACCGTGCTCGGCGGCCTCGGCCCGGTGCGCTGGCTGCGCCGGCCGACCCGCGACAACGCCGGCTGTCCGCCCGAGGCCCGGCTGCTGCTCGGCACGCTCGCCTACGCCTGCCACCGCGGCCGCGAGCGCACCCCCGAGCCCGCCTGGCTCGCGTCGTAACTCGCCCGGCTCGCCCGAACACCCAGCTCGCCCGGCTCCCCGCGAGCCCACCCGGGGGCGCACGACGAAGGGCCCACCCCGGGGCGCACGACGAAGGGCCCACCCCCGGCGCGCACGACGAAGGGCCCGCCCCCGGTGGGAGCGGACCCTTCGAACGGCGGAGCCTCAGTCCCCGATCAGCGCGTCCACGAACGCGCCCGGCTCGAACGGCGCCAGGTCGTCGGCACCCTCGCCGAGACCGATCAGCTTGACCGGAACGCCCAGCTCGCGCTGGACCGCGACCACGATGCCCCCCTTGGCGGTGCCGTCCAGCTTGGTCAGCACGATGCCGGTGATGTCGACCACCTCGGCGAAGACCCGGGCCTGGATCAGCCCGTTCTGGCCGGTGGTGGCGTCCAGCACCAGCAGCACCTCGTCCACCGGGCCGTGCTTCTCGACGACCCGCTTGACCTTGCCCAGCTCGTCCATCAGACCGGTCTTGGTGTGCAGCCGGCCGGCGGTGTCCACCAGTACGGTGTCGGCGCCCTCGGCGATGCCCTCCTTGACCGCGTCGAACGCGATCGAGGCCGGGTCGCCGCCCTCCGGGCCGCGCACGGTCCGGGCGCCCACCCGCTCGCCCCAGGTCTGCAGCTGGTCGGCGGCGGCGGCGCGGAAGGTGTCGGCGGCGCCGAGCACCACCTTGCGGCCGTCGGCGACCAGGACCCGGGCCAGCTTGCCGGTGGTGGTGGTCTTGCCGACGCCGTTGACGCCGACGACCAGGACGACGGCCGGGCCCTCCGCGTGCTTGGTGGAGTGCACGGTCCGGTCGGCGTCCTTGCCGACCAGCTCGACCAGCTCCTCGCGGAGCAGCCCGCGCAGCTCGTCCGGGGTGCGGGTGCCGAGCACCTTGACCCGGGTGCGCAGCGATTCGACCAGCTCCTGGGTGGGGGCCACGCCGACGTCGGCGGTCAGCAGGGTCTCCTCGATCTCCTCCCAGGTGTCCTCGTCCAGGTGCTCGCGCGAGAGCAGCGAGAGCAGGCCCTTGCCGAGGGAGTTCTGGGAGCGGGAGAGCCGGGAGCGCAGCCGGACCAGCCGGCCGGCGGTGGGCTCGGGGACTTCGAGGGCCGGGGCCTCCTCCTCGATCGTCTCGGGGACGGTCACCGCCTCGGGCTCGGCCTCGGCCTCCGGGAGCTCCACCTCCTCGACGGTGCGGCGGGGCTCCTCGGTCGGGGGCGCGGCCTCCTCCCCGACGGCGGGCTCGCGCGGGGTCGGGGGCGCCGTGATGACCGGCGCCTGCGACTTGGGAGGCAGTTGCCGGCGTCGTCTGCCGGAAACGACGAGGCCGGCGATCGCGGCGACGGCGACCACGGCGATGACTACGGCAAGGATCACGAATTCCACATCAATCTCCTTCGTTGGGTCCCCCGACAGAGTGATCCTTCGGTCACCGACGCACGAGCGTCCCCGCCTCCCCTACGCTGACCACCGTGCCGTCCGGCACCGGTCAGGGCTTGGCCGTCACGAGGTCGTCCAACGGCTGAGTGAGAAGCCCCCTCGCGCGCGAGGGGGAGGAGTCACAACCCATCCAGTATCCGTGATCCGGGGGCGCCCGAGGGCATCCGCCCCGGCATCGGCCGACGGATGTCAGTCCGTTGGCCCGGAGGCGCCCACCTCGTCGAGCTGCCGGGGAAGCACCGCGCGCGGCTCGCGCTCACGGTGCTCTCCCCCGGCCTGGCGGCTGGGAGGTGCCCCCACGCGCAACCGCTGGCTGATCACCTGCGAGATCCCGTCGCCCTTCATCGTCACCCCGTACAGGGCGTCGGCCGACTCCATGGTCAGCTTCTGGTGGGTGATGACGATCAGCTGGGAGCTCTCCCGCAGCTCCTCCATAATCCCGATCAGCCGGCGCAGGTTGGTCTCGTCGAGCGCCGCCTCCACCTCGTCCATCACGTAGAACGGGCTGGGCCGGGCCTTGAAGATCGACACCAGCAGCGCCACCGCGGTCAGCGAGCGCTCGCCGCCGGAGAGCAGCGAGAGCCGCTTGACCTTCTTGCCCGGCGGGCGGGCCTCCACCTCGACGCCGGTGGTCAGCATGTTGTCCGGGTCGGTCAGCACCAGCCGGCCCTCCCCGCCGGGGAAGAGCCGCGAGAAGACGCCCTCGAACTGGGCGGCGGTGTCGTGGTACGCGGAGGTGAACAGCTGCTCGACCCGCTCGTCCACGTCCTTGACGATGTCGAGCAGGTCGCGGCGGCTCCGCTTGAGGTCGTCCAGCTGTTCGCCGAGGAACGTGTGGCGCTCCTCCAGCGCCGCGAACTCCTCCAGCGCCAGCGGGTTCACCTTGCCGAGCTGCTGGTACGCCTTCTCGGCCGCCCGCAGCCGCTTCTCCTGCTCGGCCCGGTCGTACGGGCGCGGCTCGCCGGGATCCCGGCCCTCATCGGGCGTGGAGGGCGGGACGAGCTGGTCCGGCCCGTAGCCGGCGAGCAGTTCGCCGCCCTCGATGCCGAACTCCTCCAGCGCCCGGGACTCCAGCTGCTCGATCCGCAGCCGCTTCTCGGCCCGCAGCACCTCGTCCCGGTGTCCGGCGTCGACCAGCTTGTCCAGCTCGGCCTTGAGCTCTCGGCCGTGCTCGCGGTGCTCCCGGAGCTCCGCCTCGCGCTCCTCGCGCGCACGTTCGACGGCGGCCCGCCCGGCGTCGGCGCGGGCGAGTGACACCTCCAGGCAGGCGAGCAGCTGCCGGGCGCCCGCCGCGACGGCGTTCGCCACCCCGGCGTCGTGCTCGGCGCGCCGGCGGCGCTCGGCCGCCCGGGCGCGCGCCTCGCGTTCGGCCCGGGCCGCCCGGTCCAGCTGGTCGGCGCGGCCGCTCAGCGCCCGCACCCGCTCCTCGTGGGTGCGGACGGCGAGCCTGGCCTCCAGTTCGGTCTGCCGCGCGGTGGTGGCGGCCCCGGCCAGCCGCTGCTGCTCGGCGGCGTCCGGCTCGTCCTCGCCCGCCTCCGCCGACTCCTCGGCCGCGGCGAGCCGCTCGGCCAGCTCCTCGGCGGTGGCGAGCAGGCCGGCCAGCCCCTGCTCGGCGCGGTCGGCGGCGGCGGTGAGCCGCTCGGCCTCGCCGGCGGCGGCCCGGGACTGCCCGCCGAGCCGACCGAGGGCGCCCGCCACCTCGGCCCGCGCCTTCTCGGCCTGCCGCCTGCGGGCGGCGAGTTGCTCCAGTTCGGCGGCCGACTCCCGGCGCAGCTCGGTGAGTTCGGCCAGCCGCTGGGCGGATTCGGCGCAGCGGACGGCCAGTTCGCCGATCGCCCGGGCGGTCTCGTCCACCGCGGCCTGGGTCTCCAGCAGGCTGGGTGCGCCGCCCGCGCCGCCGTGCGCGAAGCCCGCGCCGAGCCGGTCGCCCTCGGCGGTGACGGCGGCCAGCCCGGGGTGTGCGCCGACCAGTGCCACCGCCTCGTCGAGCGAGCCGACCACGGCGACGCCGGCCAGCAGGGCCCGCGCGGCCGGAAGCAACTCGGGCGGCCCGTCGACCAGTTCGGCGGCCCAGCGGGCGCCGGCCGGCGACTCCTGCACCGCGGGGGCCGGTTCGGGGGCGCCCGCGATCAGCAGGGCGGCCCGGCCGGCGTCCTCCGTGCGCAGCAGGCGCAGCGCCTCGGCGGCGGTGCCGGGCGAGTCGACGGCCACCGCGTCCGCCGCCGCACCGAACGCGGCCGCGACGGCGGTCTCGTGGCCGGGGGTGACCCGCAGCAGTGCGGCCGCCGGGCCGAGCAGCCCGGCCAGCCGGTCCCCGGCGGCCAGCAGCGCGCCGCTGCCGTCCTTTCGGCGCAGCCCGAGCGCCAGCGCCTCGTGCCGCGCGATCAGCCCGGCCCGCTCCCGCTCGGCGGCACCGGCCTCCTCGCGGGCGGCGGCCAGGTCGCGTTCGACGGCGGCGAGCCGTTCCCGGGCGGCCTCGTGCGCGGCGTCGGCGCGCTCGTCGTCCCCGGCCAGGCCGTCGACCTGGTCGCGCAGTTCCTCGTACTCCCGCCGGGCGGCCTCGGCGCGCAGCAGCGCCTCGTCCCTGGCCTCGGCGAGCCGGCCGGTCTCGGCCTGGGCGGCGGCCGCCTTGGACCGGGCGGCGGCCGCCTGGCCCTGCAGCCGCGCCAGGCCCTCCCGGCGGTCGGCGATGGCCCGGGCCGCGTCCTTGAGCCGGCGTTCCTCCGCGGCGAGCTCGCGTTCCAGCTCGCTCCGGGTCTCGACCGCCTCGGCCAGGGCGTACTGGGCCTGCTCCAGTGCCTCGGTGAGCGCCGCCTCCTCCTCGCGCACCCGCTCGGCCTCCCGCTCCAGCTCCTCCGGGTCCCGGCCGCGCCGCTCCTCGGCCTGCCCGCCGGCGGCCGCGTGCCGGGCCCGCGCCTCGGCCAGCCCGACGGTGCCACGGGTGCGTTCGGCGAGGGCCGAGAGCCGGTACCAGGTCTGCCGGGCCGCCTCCAGGCTCGGGCCGAGCTGCTGGACCTGCGCCTCCAGGACGGCCTCGCGCTGGATCGCCCGGGCCAGCTCCTGTTCGACGGTGGAGCGGCGGAGTTTGAGCGCCAGTTCGTCGGCGACCTCGGCCTCGACGGCGCGGCGGAGGGTGAGCAGGTCGTCGGCGAGCAGCCGGAGCCGGGCGTCCCGCAGGTCGGCCTGGATGCCGGCCGCGCGCCGGGCGATCCTGGCCTGCCGGCCGAGCGGGCCGAGCTGGCGGCGGAGTTCGGCGACCAGGTCCTGGACGCGGTTGAGGTTGACCTGCATCGCGTCCAGCTTCCGCAGCGCCTTCTCCTTGCGCTTGCGGTGCTTGAGGACGCCGGCGGCCTCCTCGATGAAGGCGCGGCGGCCCGTCGGGTCGGCGTGCAGGACGGAGTCGAGCTGGCCCTGGCCGACGATGACGTGCATCTCGCGGCCGATTCCGGAGTCGGAGAGCAGTTCCTGGATGTCCAGGAGCCGGCAGGTGTCGCCGTTGAGCGCGTACTCGCTGCCGCCGTTGCGGAACATGGTCCGGGTGATGGTCACCTCGGCGTACTCGATCGGCAGCGCGCCGTCGGAGTTGTCGATGGTGAGGCTGACCTCGGCGCGGCCGAGCGGGGCGCGCCCGCTGGTCCCGGCGAAGATGACGTCCTCCATCTTGCCGCCGCGCAGCGACTTGGCGCCCTGCTCCCCCATGACCCAGGAGAGCGCGTCGACGACGTTGGACTTGCCGGAGCCGTTGGGCCCGACCACGCAGGTGATGCCGGGCTCGAACCGCAGGGTGGTGGCGGAGGCGAAGGACTTGAACCCGCGCAGCGTCAGACTCTTCAGGTGCACGCGGCGGTCTCCTCATCGCTCACCGGGCCGTCGTTCCAGGCCCCAGCGGCGACTGTATCCGGCGGTGACCGGCGCGGACCCGTCCGGACACGTCCGCGCCGGTCACCGCCGGAAAGGTCCCCACGCCTCCGGACACGACGAAGGGACGCCACGCGGGGCGTCCCTTGCAAGCTGCGTCCCTTGATCGGGGCGGCTCAGTGCACAGCGGCGTCGATCTGCTTCAGACCGGGCGGGACTCAGGTGAGAGCCGGCTCCCGCTGGTCCAGATCGATGCTGTTGAGCAGCGAGTGCTCGTCAGCGACAGCGGTGAGCGCGTCGTTCTCAGCCTGCATCCGAAGGAGCTCCGCTTCGAGGTCCTGGACGCGCTGCTGAAGCCGTCGCATCTCGGAGAGCATTCGCGGGTCGGGGCCGCCGACGTACCCGAGAAGCGCCTTTGCCATGATGAATGGTCCTCCACGCTGAGTGACCGAACCGGAACGGTGAGGTCTAGGGGGAAGGGGGACGCACGCGCGGCGCGTCACCGGCAGTGCTGGCTGGGCACCATGGCACAACCACCGTGAGCTGGGCCCACGGGGTATGCGCCTACCGGACAAACGCGGTCGTGTGCGCGGGCTTCAAGCGTCTCACCAAAGACGGAAAGGGTCAACACGATCACCGCACGCTACCGCGCCCCTGTCACCTGCCTGGCGGTGTGGTCACGCCAGGGGGTCTCGGGCCGGTCTCCACCGGGTGCTCGTGGATCATCGTTCGATGCGGAGTCAACCACGAGTCTGCCCGGATGGCAACCGTATGACACCGGTGGTTGCCGATCATTTCCCGGCCGTCCCCCGCGGACGGGCCCACGACCCGCTCCGGCACCGGGTTCAGCGGATCTCGAAGCTCTCGTAGCCGGCGCCGACGGCGGTCCAGATCTCGGTCACACCCGAGACGCTGCCGGGCGTGTCGGGGCCGCGGAGCAGGGCCAGCAGCTGCTCGCAGTCGGCCGCCAGGCCCTCGGCCACCACCTGGACCCGCCCGTCGCCGAGGTTGCTCGCGTACCCGGTCAGGCCGCCGATCTCCAGTGCGCGCGCCCTGGTCCACCAGCGGAAGCCGACCTGCTGGACCTTCCCCCGCACCCAGGCGGTCACCCGGACCGGTTCATCGCTGTGGGCATCACGACCGTGCATGCCCCGACCCTAACGGGAGGGTGGTCACGGCTCCACCGGGCCTTCCATGGTCCAGCCCGGGCTGTGGATCTCGATCCGGAGGTCGGCGCGGTTCCCCTCCTCGCCGCAGGTACGGCAGACCCAGGCCGGGTCGTACGGGTGCGGCGGGTGCCCGTCGGGGGTGTGCCGCAGGCCGACCGGCGGCTCGGTCTGCACCCAGCGGTCGCCCCAGCTGAGCAGCGCCTGGGTGAGCGGGACGAGATCGCGGCCGGCCTCGGTGAGGTGGTACTCGAACCGCGGCGGCCGCTCGCTGTAGGCGCGGCGTTCCACCACCCCGGCCTCCTCCAGGGCCCGCAGCCGCGCGGTGAGCCGGTCCCGGGGGGCGCCGGTGTTGCGGGCGATCCGGTCGAACCGGTGGTTGCCGTAGAGCAGCTCGCGGACGGCGAGCAGGGCCCACTTCTCGCCGACGACGTGCAGGGCGGCGGCGATCGAGCAGGGCCGGCCGGGCAGGGCGGGCGGGGCCGGGGGGGTGTGGGAGGTCACACCGCCAGCCTGCCACACAGGGTTGCGT
>NZ_JBHXTG010000051.1:10442-69887 GCF_042677465.1 Kitasatospora sp. NPDC127111 | reverse complement strand
CAGCGGTGATGGCGACCACCGACCGGGCCGAGGCGCTGACCTGGATGGAGCAACTCGCCGACACCGGGGTGGAGGGACTGGTCTGCAAGGCCGCCGGCTCCGCCTACCGGCCCCGCGGCGCCGGCCAGGTCTGGGTCAAGTACCGGCGCAGCGACACCGTCGACGCGACCGTCCGCGCCGTCGCCGGAACGGCGGCCCGGCCACGGGCCCTGGTGCTGGAGCTGGACGACGGCCGGGTGCTGCTCTCCACCCCGCAGCTGACGCCGTTGCAGGCCCGGCAGGTGGCGGAGGCGGCCGTGGGAAGGCTGGGCGATCCGGTCCGCGATCCGGAGCACGGGAGCGTCCGCCCGCTGACCACCCCGCTGCGGGCCGAGGTGACGGTCACCGGACGGCCGCCCACGGCGACCTTCGTCCGCCTGCGCGGGGACTGAAACCCGTGGCGACGGACGGTCGTTGACACCGCGTCGACGTCGTGGCGCCGGCCGACCGCCGCTCTCGGCGGCGAGGGCCGGGCCGAGCCGCCGGGCCCGGCACGGCGCGGACCGCGGGTTGGCCGCGGCCCGGCAGCGGGTGCAGTCCGGCCGGGGCTGCCCGGCGGGCGGCCGTGCCGCCCGGAGCGCCCCCGCCGCGCGGGGCCCGGCGTCACCGGACGTGGCGGGACGGCGCGGGCTCGTGGGCGGTGGCCCAGGGCGGGTGCCCCTGCACGGGCGGGGCCTGGGCGAACTCCGTCACCAGGGTGTCGTTGAAGACCGGGAGGTCGGCCGGCTTGCGGCTGGAGACCAGGACCCCGGGGCCGTCGCGGCAGACGTGGACCTCCTCGTCGACCCAGTGCGCGCCGGCGTTGAGCAGGTCGGTGCGGATGCTCGGCCAGGAGGTGAGGGTCCGCCCGCGGACCACGTCGGCCTCCACCAGCGTCCAGGGGCCGTGGCAGATCACCGCGACCGGCCGGCCGGAGGTGCAGAAGGCGCGGACGAAGGCCACCGCGGCCGGGTCCGTGCGCAGGTGGTCGGGATTGGCGACACCGCCCGGCAGGACCAGGGCGTCGTAGTGCGCGGCGTCCGCGTCGACGACCACGTCGTCCACCGGGAAGGTGTCGGCCCGGTCCAGGTGCTTGAACGCCTGCACCCGGCCGGGGCGGGTGGAGACCAGCCGGGGCGTGCCGCCGGCCTCGGCCACCGCCTGCCAGGGGGAGGTCAGTTCGGCCTGTTCGACGCCCTTGGGCGCGACCAGGAAGGCCACCGTCCGCCCGGTGAGCGCGACGAGCTTCACCGCGGCTCACCCCGTGTAGTGGTCGTCCAGCGCGGAGCGGCCGAGGGCGGTCAGTTCGGAGGCGGCGGGCGGCGGGGCGGAACGGACGCGGGCGCGCGGGCAGTCCAGGTGGACCACCAGTTCCAGGTGGTCGATCCGGGCCACCAGCCCCACCGGGACCAGCAGGCGGGTGCCCCGCACCCACGGTCCGGCGTCGACCACCAGGTGGTCGCCGACGTCCTCCTCGACCCGGCCGAGCGGGCCGTCGGTGGCCTCCACCTCGTAGCCGGCCAGGCTCATGTCGGTGGCGTGGTGGGAGCCCGGGCGGTACTCCCACAAGTCGGTCGTCATGGCAGTCACGCCTCCGGCTGGTCCCAGGGACGGCGCTCCCCGGGCTCCCCGCGTTCGCGGCGCGGACGGCGGGCACGGTCCTCGCCCCCGAGGAGGTCGATCTCCCCCAGGTCGGCCGGCCCGCCCGGACGGCGCCGGCGCACCAGGGCCGCCACGCCGACGGCGGCGACCACACTGAGCGCCCAGACCAGCGCCACCGCGACCAGCACGGGCGTGGTCGGGGTGCGCACGCCGATGCTGAGGCAGATCACCGACATCACCAGCGCGGTCATCAGCACACCGGGCGGCAGCTTCTGACCCACGCGACGCAGCCCGGTCCGGAACCGGCTCGGCTGCTTGGCCCCCATCGTGCTCAACCGCCGGTCCAGGCGCGTGTCCTGGCGCAGATCGGACTCGATCTCCTCCAGAAGCCGCCGCTCCCGGCCGCTCAACGCGGGTCCGTCCATCTCGGTCACCTCCGACACGTCCGGTGACGTCGTCCTCACACCCGGGCGGTTGCCCACTCCGGGTGTCCGTTAACCACTCCGGCCGGGCCTCCCCGGGCCGGAAGCACTCGGGTCCGCGGGCCCCGGTCCGGCGGCGCCGAGGCCGGCCGGGGCGGCGGAAACCGCCGGACGGCAGTCGCCGAAGGCCCTCGGCCGGGCCAGCAGGCTGTCGTCCAGCACGTGCAGCAGGGCGTCGGAGTCGCGGTGCACCTCGGCGGCGCCCGCCGCCCGCAGCTCCGGTCCGGTCGCGCCGCCGTTCTCCAGCGCGACGCAGGGCACGGCGGCACGGCGCGCCGCCAGCACCTCCGGCACGCTCCCGGCGACGAACACGGCGTGCGAGGGGGTGCCGTCCACGAGGTCGAGGGCGGCACGCACGGGGTCGCGGCCAGGGGCGGCGACGGTCAGGGCCGGGGCCCCGACCGGGCCGGGCCCGGTGAGCACCACCGTCCACCCGCGCGCTGCGCACTCCCGCAGCAACGCGGTGTCACTGGCGGCGGCGGACGCGGCGTTCGCCGCGGTGGCCGACACGGCAGCAGGTGCGGAGCCGGGCAGCGCACCGCGCCAGTCGGTACCGAAGAGTGCCGCCGAGATGACCGTCATTGGCCCACCGTCCCGTTCCGTGCCACGCACGGGCGCGCCCTTCCAGACTAGGCCCGTTCCCCCACCCCTCGCCCGGTCACGGGCAGTCGGCTCGCCCGGTCACGGGGAGTCGGCCCGGTCGACGTCCGCCCCGCGGGCCGCCGGAACCCGCGTCGGCCGCACCGACTTCCCGTGCGCCCACGTCCCGTGGACCCACGCCCGGGCACCCGGCTCAACCGGCCGGGAAACCCGGGGTGCGGTGGTGGGTGCCGGCGGAGGTGATGGCCAGGGCTTCGACGGCGGGGTGGCGGCCGGCCCAGGCGAGGGCGCGGTGGGGGCCCATGGCGAAGGCGGCGGTGGCCCACGCGTCGGTGCGGGCGAGGTGGCGGCCGACCAGGGTGAGGGAGGCGAGGCCGGTGGCGGGCCGGCCGGTGTGCGGGTCGAGGATGTGCGGGCCGCGTTCGGCGGTGCCGGAGGTGGCGACGGCCAGGTCGTGACCGGTCACGGTGGCGGCCAGGACGCCGGGGCGCAGGGGGTCGGCGATGCCCACCCGCCAGGGGCCGCCCGCGGTCTGGACGTCGCCGCCGCCGCTCACCACGTGGTCGGCCGACCCGGCGGCGCGCAGCAGGCGGGACGCCTCCTCGACCGCCCAGCCCTTCACCCAGCCGCTGGGGTCGAGCCGGCCGCCGAGCCAGTGGGTGAACCAGCCGTCCGTCTCGGCGGCGACCTCGCGGCAGCGGGCGAGCGCCTCGGGGACGTCGGGGTGGCAGTGGTCGAGGGCGAGTTCGCCGCGGGCGAGGCGGCTGATGTCGCTGTCGGCCCGGTAGGGGGAGAACACCGCGTCCATCTCGTGCAGCCGCGCGGTGATCCGTCGCAGGGCGGCCTCGGTGCCCGGTCCGGGATCGCGGACGGCGAACGAGAAGACCGTGCCCATCACGTGTTCGGCGTGCCGGAGCAGCGGCCGCGGTGCGGTGGTCACCGGCCGGCCTTGTCGAGCGCGCTCTGCAGGGAGCCGGCGTAGCCGTCGCTGGTGTAGGTGGCGCCGGAGACGACGTCGATGTCGGCGCTCTGGGCGGCGAGCGCCTCCTCGCCGAGGACGGGTATCGCGCCGGCGTTGATCTCCCGGTCGCGGCGGTCGCCGGTCGGGTACTGGACGGCCTCGACCTTGGTGAGCTTCGTGCCGTCGAGCGTGATCCTGACCTGGACGGGGCCGTACCGGGTCGGGACGGCGTCCCCCGTCACCGTCCGCGTCGACGAACCGGAGGCGGAGGCCGCGGGCGGGGCGGAGGCGGCGCCGGCGGAGGCCCGCGTGGTCCCGGTGGAGGCCTGGACGGCCCCGCCGTCGTGCGGTTTGAGGGAGAGCAGCAGGATCACGCCTGCGGCGGTGGCGGTGCAGCTGACGACGGCTCTTCGCATCGGTCGCTCCTCGGGACGGCGGAACAGGCGGGGGTCGGTGGGGCCGGGCGCGCGGACGGACCGGCGGCCGCGTCAGAGCGCGAAGGACTCGTGGTGGATGCGCCCGCGCGGCACCCCGGCGCCGCGCAGCGCCCGGACGGCGTCCGCGCTGAACCGCGGCGGGCCGCACAGGTACACCTCGTGCCGGGCGAGGTCGGGGACGAGACGGGCGAGCGCGGTGCCGAGGTCGCCGATCTCGGCGCGGCTGCCGAGCAGTTCGTGGACGCGGGCGCCGCGACGGCCGGCGACCAGAGCGAGTTCGGCGCGGAACAGCACGTCCTGGTCGCTGCGGGCCCGCTGGACCAGGGTGAGTTCGCCGGGCAGGGTCTCGAACAGCGCCCGCAGCGGGGTGATGCCGACACCGGCACCGAGCAGCAGGACCTGCCGCGTCCGGTGCCGCCGGGCGGTGAAGGCGCCGTACGGGCCTTCGGCGCGGACCCCGGTGCCGGGGCGCAGCGCGGCGACGGCGGCGCTGTGGGTGCCGAGGTCCTTGACCGTGAAGCGGAGGAAGTGCGGGTGCGCGGGGGCGGACAACGAGTAGGGGTTGGCGGCCCAGCGCAGTTCGCGGGTCCGGAACTCCAGGCGGAAGAACTGGCCCGGCTCGGCCCGCAGTTCGGGCAGCCGGCGGCCGGTGAGGTAGACCGAGACCACGCCCGGGCCCTCGGGGCGGACCTCGGCGACGGTGAGCCGGTGACGGCGGTCGCGCAGCCGGGGAACGGCCAGCCGGTACCAGCCGAGCAGCAGCGCGGTGCCGAGGTAGAGCGCGGTCCAGCCGAGGCGGGCCGGTCCGGGGCCCAGGTCGGTGCCGGTGGCGAGCTGGTGGCCGAAGCCGAGGGCGACCGCGAGGTAGGTGGCCAGGTGCAGGTAGTACCAGGTCTCGTGACTGAGCCGGCGTCGGGCGGCGCGCGCCGAGACCAGTCCGGTGCCGAGCAGCAGCAGGGTGGCCAGGGTGGCCTTCAGCATCTCGGGCCAGTGCAGCAGGATGTCGACGCCCTCGCCGAGCGGGCCGCGTCCGTCGGCCAGGGCGTAGCCCCAGATCACGGTGAGCACGTGGACGGCGAGCAGCCCGACCAGGTACCGGCCGCCCCAGGCGTGCCAGCGGGCCAGCCGGTCGGCGCCGACGCCGCGTTCGAGCACCGGCAGCCGGGCCATCAGGAGCAGCAGGACGGGGGCGGCGTAGCCGGCCAGGAGCCCGGTGATCCGCCCGGCGCCGGTCAGCCACTGCGCGGCGCCGGTGACGTGCTCGGTGTCCTGCCACCAGAGCGCCAGGACGGCGGCGGCTCCGGCCGCGACCGCCACTTGGACGGCGCGGGCCGTCGCGTCGGGCGGCAGGCGGTGGGCGGGGCCGGCCGGGCGTGCCGGGCCGGCCTGTCGGGCTCGGTGGGCGAGCGGTGCGGTCACGGTGCCCTCCTCGGCGGCCGGTGCTGGCTGGGAGGCCAACCATGCCAGCGGAGCAGGCCGCGCGCGCGGCTCTCAGCCGCCCTTCAGACGGCGCCTGGGAGGGTGTTTTCACAGGTCAGGTGGGGTGAGGGGAGGCGGAGGGGCCCGAGTGGATCTCACCGCTTTCTCACCTGCGGCGCTCCTCGCGGCCGCCGTCGCCGCGCCCGGTTGAGGGGCCGGCGGGCGGAAGAGCGCCGACAGGGGAGGAGCGCCGACCCGCCGAGGCGGGCTCGGGCCGGCGGCGCCGGTCGGGGCCGTGTCGGCGCCGTCGTTGGGTGGCCGGCCCGGGGCGTCGAAGCGCCCGGGCCCGCCACCCTCCCGGAGCACCCCGGCCCGTCGGAGGACGGCCGCCCGGGCGGGTCGTCAGATCCGGGCGAGGTAGCCGTTGTCGACCAGCCAGAGCACGTTCAGCCGGGCCGGGCCGTCCGGCACGAGCGCCGCGTCCAGCTGGTACTGCAGGCCGTAGCCGGGCTGGCCGAACCAGGGCGCGATCGGGCCGGCGTGCACCGTGAACGGCTTCAGCACCTTGTAGTCGTGGTAGTTGCAGCTCGCCGCCGGGTTGCTGTCGAGGCTCTGCGGCGGGATGGACCGGCTGGCGTAGGGCAGGCCCTCGGGGGCGAGGAAGGAGCCGTACTCGCTGCCGTAGCGGTCGATGTTCTGGTTCGGGTGGAGGGTGAGCTCGAACTCGATCGGGGTGCCGTCGGGCAGGGTGACGTACCCGTTGGCGGGCGGGTAGATCCAGCCCGGCTTCCCGTTGTTGGCGGTGGGGCTGTAATAGGTGGCGAGGAACTTCTCCTCGGAGAGGTGGCCGGTGCGCCGGTAGCCGATCAGCTCGCGGCCGACCGGGCCGGTGGTCGGCAGGTCCTCGGGGCCGAGGCGGGGGTCGCCGTGGTGGTCGGCCTCCGAGCACTCGTCGGAGGGGGTCGCGAGGGCCGCGTCGGCGGTGGCGCTGCCCGTGGTGGCGTCGGCGGCGGACGCCGGGACGGCGGCCGGGGCGAGCAGGGCGACGACCGCGGCGAGCGGGGCGGCGATCAGGCGAAGGCGAAGGCGCACGAATGTCTCCGTCGTGTCAGCGTCACGGCGAACCGAAGGGCGATCCGTCACCCTCCGTGCTCAGGTCGCCACCAAGGCAAGCGGATCACCTGACTCCTCGTCAACAGGACGGGCCCGGAGTACCGCCCGTTTCTCCCGTTCCGGCCGGTCCGCCGCCGCACCGGACGGGGGCGCACGGGACGGCGGGCCACCCCCCTGCGCGCCGGAGGCGCTCCCGGGCCCCGCCGCTTCACGAATCCTTTCCACGGCCCACAAAGGATGTTGACAGTTCATCAGATCGGTCGGACCATCTCCGGTACGACCCGGCCGCCGGCCGCGGCCCTACGACTTCCGGGGGGTGGTCAGCATGGCGAACCAGGCGAACCCATGGGCGTCCGAACAGATGCCGGCATCGATCAAGTGGGCGGTCGCGGGCGTCTGGCTGCACGCCGTCCTCAACGGCATCGGCGCGCTCGTGCTGTTCGGGATCGCCACCGACCCGTACGGGAGCGACGCCGGACTGCTCCGCCTCCTCGCCGCGCTGTCGCTCCTGATCGCGGTGCTGCTCGCGGTCTGCGCCGCCCTGGCCCCGCGGCGGGCCGGCTGGACCAGGGCGACCGTCCTGGTGATCGAGTGGCTCGGGATCATCAGCGGCCTGCTCCTGCTCTTCACCGGCGCCGTCGCGTCGCTGGCGGGCCTCGCCGTCTCCGTGCTCATCGTCGGGGCCTACACGTCGAACGCGGGGCGGAGCTGGTTCGACCGCTAGCGAACACCGACGAGCGGTCAGGACCGGCTACTGGGCGCGATCCTGCCGAGGACGTGCAGCAGCCGGTCCAGCGCATCGCGGGAGTTCGGCTCGGTCAGGTTGACCATCAGCCGGAAGGCCGTCCTCAGCAGGGCCGGGTGGCCGAGGCCGAGCGCACCGGCCGCGCCGAGCAGCCGGGGGCGGCCGAGCACGTCGGCGGCCAGCCGGCCGAGCGCGAAGTAGCCGTCGTAGGCGGCGCGCAGCGCCTGCGGGTAGGCGCGCAGGGCGAGTTCGCGGCCGCGGTCGGTGCGCCGCGCCAGCGCCTGGACGATCGTCTCGGCGGCGTACCGGCCGGACTCCATCGCGTACGCGATGCCCTCGCCGGTGGCCGGGCTGACCGTGCCGCCCGCGTCGCCCACCAGCAACAGGCCGTCGGCGTAGTGGGGTTGGCGGTTGAGGCCCATCGGGAGGGCGGAGCCGCGGACCGGCTCGGTGACGCCCTCGGGGGTGAAGCCGTACTCGGGCGGCAGGTCGGCGCACCAGCGGCGGAGCAGGTCCCGCCAGTCGACCTCGCGGGCCACGGCGGCGGTGTCCAGGACGCCGAGGCCCACGTTGGCGGTGCCGTCGCCCATCCCGAACACCCAGGCGTAGCCGGGCAGCAGGCGCCGGGCCGGGTCCCGGGGGTCGCGCAGGTCGAGCCAGGCCTCCAGGTAGCGGTCCTCGTGCCGCGGGGTGGTGAAGTACGTCCGGTAGGCGACGCCCATCGCGCGGTCGGTGCGGCGGTAGCGCTTCATCGCGAGCGACAGCCGGGTGGAGTTGCCGTCCGCGGCGACCACCAGCGGCGCGCGGTAGCCGACCGGCCGCCGGTCCTCGCCGAGCCGGGCGGTCACCCCGGTGATCCGGCCGGTCCGCTCGTCGACCAACGGGCCGTCCACGTTGGCCCGTTCGACCAGTCGGGCGCCGGCCGAGGCGGCCCGGCGGGCGAGCAGCTCGTCGAAGTCGGCCCGCCGGCGCACCAGGCCGAAGGACGGGAAGGCCGACAACTGCGGCCAGTCCAGCTCCAGCCGGCGGTGTCCGGCGACCAGCCGCAGGCCCTTGTTGTGCAGCCAGCCGGCCTCCTCGGAGACGTCGATGCCCAGGTCGACCAACTGCTTGACGGCGCGCGGCGTCAGGCCGTCGCCGCAGACCTTCTCCCGGGGGAAGGCCGCCTTCTCCAGCAGCAGCACGTCGAGGCCGGTGCGGGCGAGGTGGTAGGCGGCGGTGGAGCCCGCCGGGCCCGCGCCCACCACGATCACGTCGGCGCCGTCCTGCTCGCGGCCGGGCTGCTCGTCGACGGACAACTGCTGCTCTGGGCCGGGCATCAGGCACTCCCACGGGTCGGTTCGGCGGCGGACTCGGCGGACTCGACGGACTCGGCGGTCTCAGACGATGCGGTCTCAGACGATAGGGACACCGGCCGCCGTGCGGCGCCCCGACACGCGGACCCCGTCCCGATGACCGGTCGTCACCGGCCATCGGGACGGGTGCGGTGCCCCGGGAGCGCGCGCCGGGAGCGTGACCCGGCGGAGTGAGCCCGGGAGGTGCCGCGCGGCGGTCAGAGGCCGCCGTTCACCACCGCGCTGGAGACCGCGCCGCGGTGCAGGTTCCACTTGGCGAGGATCTTGTCGTACTCGCCGCTGTGGATCACCTGGTCGAGCGCCTTGGCGATCACGTCGCGCAGTTCGGTGTTGTCCTTGGCGACGGTGATGCCGTACGGGCCGGCCTGCAGGAAGGTCGTCCCGGCCAGCTGGAACGTTCCGGGACGGCCGGGCTGGGTGGTGTTGTACTGGGCCACCGGGTAGTCGTTCAGGTCGGCGGCCGCGACGCCGGAGGCGACCTCGACGAGCGCCTGTTCGTCACCCTCGAAGCGGTGGATCTGCAGTGGCTTGGCGATCCGCAGGCAGGCCGCGGTCTGCCGGGTCGCGAGCTCGTCCTGGACGGTGCCGCGCTGGACCGCGACGGTCCGGCCGCACAGGCTCTCCAGCGAGGAGAGGTTCAGCGGGTTCCCGGCCTTGACGACCATCGAGGTGCCGGAGCCGAAGTAGTCGACGAAGTCGACGCCCGGGTCGGCCTGGTGACCGTCGTCGGCCGCGCCGAGTTGGCGCTGCTTGGTGTCGATCACCGCCGACATCGCCAGGTCGATCTCCTTCGCCTGGACGGCCGGGATGAGCCGCGCGAACGGCATGTCGACGAACTCGACCTTGAGTCCGAGGTAGGAGGCCATCGCCCGGGCCAGCTCCGGGTCCAGGCCGGCGGGCGCGCCGCCCGGCTCCTTGAAGTCCACCGGCGGGTAGTTGAGGTAGGAGCCGATCTTGAGCACCCCGGCGGCCTTGACCGCCTTGGGGAGCCGGGCGCGCAGGTCGCCCTGGCTGCCGGGGGCGGCGGCCTGGCCGCTGCCGCAGCCGGTGAGCAGCAGGCCGCCCGCGCCGAGTGCGGCGGCGGCGCGCAGCGGCCGGCGCGAGCGGCCGGCGGTCGCGGTGGGGACGGCGGGAGTCGTGGTGGGGACGGCGGGGGCCGTGGTGGGGTCGGCGGGGGCCGTGGCGGGGACGGCGGGGGCCGTGGTGGGGACGGCGGGGGCCGTGGTGGGGACGGCGGGGGCCGTGGCGGGGACGGCGGGGGCCGTGGCGGGGACGGCGGGGGCCGTGGTGGGGACGGCGGGGGCCGTGGTGGGGACGGCGGGGGCCGTGGTGGGGACGGCGGGGGCCGTGGTGGGGGTCGTGCCGGGGTCGGCGGAGGGAGTCGGTCCGGGGGCAGGGATGGTGAGGGTACGGAGCATCGCGATGCGTCTTCTTCGCAGGTGAGGGAGTGCGTTCGGGGAGACGCCGCGCCGGAGTGGCTGCCGGGGTACGGAGCGCGGACCCCATCGCCGTGTGCCCTGTTGTGGCCGCCCAAGGGGTGCGGAGGCGGCCGGTCGGCGGAGGTCCGCCGTCGGGGGCGGTCGGGGCCATCCTCGCACCCCGGCCGACGGGCGGCGGAGGCGGGTCGGGTCGTGCCGCGCCGACCCGGGCCCGGGCGGGGCCGCGTCGGGGAGGTGTCGGGCCGGCCGGCGACGGCCGCTCCCGGGGCGACGCACACCTTCCGCACAATCGGGTGATCGGATCGTTGCAAGGGACTAACCGGACATTCAGCCGATGATCAATTCAATCCGGCCAAATCCCTCTTGCACCGCCACGCCGGCTGCGGGAGCTTAGGGCCTCTCGTTCGTCGTCACCGACCGTCACCGGTCGCTGCCCGGCGGACCGAGGGGCTCCTCCCACCGGCCGTGCGGGCCTCACCGGGCCTGCCGATCCTCCTGGACACCAGCATGCGCATCCGCTCCACCGCGGCCCGTTCCCTCGTCGCCGTCCCCACCGCCGCCGCCCTGCTGCTGCTCGCCCCGACCGCCGAGGCGGCCGCCGGCGGCAAGCCCGCCAAGGGCAACAACGGCACCGTCAAGATCCACGACGCGGCGACCGGCCAGGAGGACACCCGGAACGAGCCCAAGGTCTGCACCTTCTACCTGGACTCCTTCGGCTTCGACCCCGGCCAGGACATCATCTGGCTGATCGCCGAGGTGCACGACAAGGGCGAGAACGCCGTCGCGTTCGGCGACCTGCCGGTGGACGGCAAGGGCCACGTCCGCACCGAGGACATCAACCTGCCGGACGGCCACTACAAGCTGTACTGGGCGTCGGTCGAGCTGGTCGACGGCAAGCTGCCGGCCGACCCCGACCTGAACAACCCCAAGCACAAGGTGTTCAAGGTCGACTGCGGCGGCAAGACCCCGAGCCCGACCGGCAAGCCGTCGCCGTCCGCCACCCCGACCAAGACCCCGCCGGTCTCGCCGAGCGCCACCCCGACCGTGACCAAGTCGCCGTCGCAGTCCCCGTCGGCGACGCCGACCCAGACGCCGTCGGCCACCGTCACGCCGAGCGCCACGCCCAGCGCCACGCCGACCGTGCCGGCCTCGCCGACCGCGACCGCCACCCCGTCGACCAGCCCCTCGGCGACGCCGTCCACGAGCCCCTCCGCGACCGCGTCGGCCACCGCCGCGCCGACCACCGAGGCCCCGGCCCCCACCACCGGCCCGTCCACCGCCCCGACCGCGACCGTCCCGGTGCAGACCCCGCCGGCCAACACCGTGGTCAACCCGGACAAGCCGCTGATCATGCCCGCCGCCGTCAGCGTCCCGACCCCGATCCCGGGCGCCGCGCAGGCCGGCAAGAACCTCGCCTCCACCGGTAGCGACGGCACCCTGCTGTACGCCGGTGCCGGCACCGCGCTGCTGCTGGCCGGCGCGGGCGCCGTGGTCTACACCCGCCGCACCCGCAAGTCCTCCTGACCCCGGGAGCCCGGACGGGCGGGCCGGCGACCCCCACGGTCGCCGGCCCGCCCGTCGGCGTTCCGCGCCCGCCCGGCCCTCGGCAGCCCGCTCACGGGGTGACCGCGAGCTCCAGGTACGCCGCCAGCACGGCCAGGTGCACCGCTCCCTGCAGCGGGGTCGCCCGGCGCGGGATGACGGTGAGCGTGCCGACCACCAAGGTCAGCGCGAGCAGCACCAGGTGCGACGGGCCGAGTCCGAGCACCAGCGGACCGGACAGCCAGACGGAGGCGACGGCCACCGCGGGAATCGTCAGTCCGATGCTCGCCAGCGCCGAGCCGAGCGCCAGGTTGAGGCTGGTCTGCACCTGGTTGCGGACGGCCGCGCGCAGGGCGGCGATGGTCTCCGGCAGCAGCACCAGCAGCGCGATCACCACGCCGACGACCGACTGCGGCAGGCCGGCCGAGGCGACGGCGGACTCGATGGTCGGCGAGACGCCCTTGGCCAGCCCCACCACCGAGACCAGCGCGACGCCGAGCAGCAGCAGGCTGGTCAGGGCGGCCCGCGCCGTCGGCCGCTCGCCGTGGTCGTCCTCGTCGACCACCAGGCCGTCCGGGGTGACCGGCAGGAAGTAGTCCCGGTGCCGGACCGTCAACGTGGCCACGAAGAGGCCGTAGAGGACGATCGAGGCGGCGGCCGCGAACGCCAGCTGGGCGGGTGAGAACCGCGGCCCCGGCGAGCTGGTGGTGAAGGTCGGCAGCACCAGGCTGAGGGTGGCGAGGGTCCCGATGGTGGCCAGCGCGGCGCCGGTGCCCTCGGCGTTGAACACCGCCACCCGGTACCTGACCGCGGCGACCAGGATGGACGCGCCGAGGATGCCGTTGCAGGTGATCATCACCGCCGCGAACACGGTGTCCCGGGCCAGCGTGGCGGACTTGTCGCCGCCGTCCGCCATCAGCGTGACGATCAGCGCCACCTCGATCACCGTCACGGCGACGGCGAGCACCAGCGAACCGAACGGCTCCCCCACCCGGTGGGCGATCACCTCGGCGTGGTGCACGGCGGCGAGCACCGCGCCCGCCAGGAAGCAGGCCACCAGGGCCACCGCCCAGCCGGGCAGATCGCGCTTCCAGGTCAGGACGAGGACGACGAAGGCCACCACCGGAACGACGACGGTCCACCGGGTGGTGGCCGCGCGGAGCTTCGTGATCATGCGGCCGAGCATCGCATCCCGCCACCCCGTCGGCCCGGCGACACCGCCGGGGCCGCCCGGCGACCGCGCGACCGGTTCACCGGGGCCGCGCACGGGCAGGCGCGCCGGTCAGCCACCGTACTCGGCGAGGTAGCCGAGCACCTTCGCGACGTGCGCCTTCACCCGCTCGGGTACGCCGCGGGCGTCGGCGACCGTCTTGTCGCTGGTCCGGTAGCCGGCCGTGACGAGGGCGGGCAGGTCGGTCGTCATCCCCCGGTGCTTGAACTGCTGGTCGAGCCAGCAGACGTAGTTGCCCATCGAGGCGATCGCGTCGGCCGGGTCCAGGTAGTCCTTGACGCCGTCGTGGTCGCCGTCCTGCGCCCAGGCGTTGAACACCGCCGGCGTCCACATCGCGATGCCGTACTCGCCGGACTCGGGGTGGGCGGCGTTCGGGTCGAAGCCGCTCTCGGCCTTCAGCATGGCGGCCAGCAGCGCCGGGGTGATCTCCGGCTCGGGACAGCGCCGGGCGGCGTCCTCGATCGGCCCGCGCAGCTCGGCGGGCACGTCGGCGCCCGGCGGGATCGCCCCGGCCGGCGCCGCGCCGGTCGGGACCGTACCGGACGGGGCCGCACCCGCCGGGGCGGTGCCGGACGGGACGGACGGCGGCGGCTGCACCGGGCCCGCCGGGCGGGCGTGACCGGCCGCGGTGACCGGCTCCGGGGCGCCGGTGAGGGCGAGCCCCGCGGCGGCCGCCGCGAGCAGCGTGCCCGCCCCGGCCAGCAGCCCGCGGCGCCGCCACGGGACGGCGGTGGGGCGCGCGGCGGTACGGCCGGCCGCGTCCCGCCGGCCGGCCGCCGTCGCGACCAGGGCGGCGAGGTCCAGCCGCCCCCGGGCCTCCCGGTCGGCGGTCAGGCAGGCCGTCACCACCGGGCGCCAGCGCGCGGGCACCGCGTCGTCCAGCCGGAGCGGCGCGGAGCCGCGCGCATAGGCCTGGGCGGCGAGCGAGCGGGCCCGGGCGGTGGCGCCGAGGAAGGGGTGCAGCCCGCCGGTGAGCAGCTGGTGGGCGAGCACGCCGAAGGCCCACAGGTCCGCGCCGGGCCGCAGGGCGACGCCGCGGGCCCCGGTCCGCTCCGACCACCACTCGGGCGGGACGTGGTCGGGCGAGCCGAGCGGCGGGGCGTAGGCGTGGGTGCCCTCCAGTTCGGCGGTCAGGCCGAAGTCGGCGAGCTTGGCGGTCCCGTCCGGCATCAGCAGGATGTTGCCTGGCTTGAGGTCGCCGTGCACCCAGCCCGCCCGGTGCATGTGGGTGAGCCCGGCGGCGACCTCGGTGAGGATCCGCTCGGCCTCGGGGACGGGCTCGTGGGGCCGGGCGGTGCCCAGGACGTCCTGCAGGCTGCGGGCCGCGCGTTCCATCACCAGCGCCACCGCGCCGTCGAGCCCGGGGTGGGCCGGGTCGTCGACGGTGACCACCGCCAGGGTGCGGATCAGGTGCGGGTGGTCGGCGCGGCGGCTGAACCGCATCTCGCTGCGGGCGACCTGCGCCATGGTCCGGCGCTGGCCGGGGCTGAGCCGCCCCGGTCCGATGAACTTCACGGCGGCGTCCGGCGGTTCGCCCGTCCCGTGGGCCGCGTAGACGGTGCCCCAGGCGCCGGCGCCGATCGGCTCGCCGAGGCGGTAGCCGGCCACCCGGTAGCCGGGCGGCACGTCGAACTGCGCCCCGCCGGCGGGCGGGCGGCCGGCGCCCGGCCCGGCGGGCGGTGACACGGCGGGTCAACCACCCTGCCGGGACGGGAGCAGGGCGAGGTGCTCCTCCCGGACGAGGTCGAACTTCAGGGCCAGCGACACGAGTTCCTCCCGCTTGCCGCCGCCGCGCCCGGCCGGGTCCGGGGCCTCCTCGGGCGTGTCGCGCAGCCGGAGCTTGGTGACCACCAGGTAGTCGATGTGGTAGTTGACGGCCGAGCGGGTGAGTCCGCGGCAGGACGGCAGCGCGCGCAGCCTGGTCACCACCTCGGTCGCACCGGGGACGAGCGCGGCGGACGGCGAGCGCAGCCGGGGCTCGCACAGCGCGAGCAGCACCAGGAAGTACTTCGAGGTCGGGTCCAGGGCGAACGGGCTGACCGTCCGCTCGCCGCCGTCGGCGCCGGACTCGCCGTCCAGGTAGGCGTGTTGCGGTGCGAAGACCTTGAAGGCGGCGGGTTCGCCGAGGGCGGGCAGCAGGACCCGGGAGAACTCGAACGGCACCGGCGCGCCGAGCCGGCCGGGCGCGACCTTGACGTGCTCCCCCGCGCCCTCCAGGTTCTCCACCACGTAGGTGGCGGAGCCGCTGAAGTTGGAGAGCCGCCAGTAGTCCTCGGCGGCGGTGATCTCGCCCGCGCGGCGCGAGACGCCCTGGTCGGCGAGCGGGATGGCGACCGGCCGCCCGGGCGCGCCGCGCCCGAACTCGGCCGCCTCGCCAGGGCCGAGGTGCAGCAGCGCGGGGCGCGCGGGGTGAGCGGATCGCTGCGGGAGCCCGGTCGGCGCGGCGCCCGGGCGGGGTTCGGGCAGTTGCACGATGACCGTGTCCATGCAGGCCACCTCCGTGGGTCGCGTCGATGGTAGCCGTCCGAACGGTCTCGCGCCGGTCCGCCACCCGCACGGGTGAACGCCGTGGCGCGTGGCCGCCGAACTGGCGCCTCCGAGCCGTCAACCTGGCTCCCTCGATGTCGAGTTGGCGAGCCACCCAACACCGCGCCGAACACCCCGACCTCCCCAGAGCCGGCCTCACCGCGACCCGGCCTCACCGCGATCCGACCTCACCGCGACCCGGCGGCCGGGCTTCCGGACGCCACGCGGCCGGCGCTTCCGACGGCCCGTTGAACACCGGGTGACCCCGTCCGGACACCAGGGCGACGCGGTAGCAGCACGTAGTTGAACGGTCACCATGAGTGTGATGCAGCGCACATATGTCATGCGCACAAAATGTGCAAGACTCATCCCACCCAGTGAGATTCCCTTGCTTTCCAAGGAGGTTCATATCATGCGCGCTCGGATCGCAGCTCTGATGGTCGCGGTGGCAGGGATCACGGCGGCGACGGCCCTCCCTGCCTCGGCCGCCACGGCAGGCAGCGAGAGCGGCTCGGTGGCGTGCGCCACCGTGACCAACCGTCCGTGCGTCTGGCAGCAGAAGGACGGCGCAGGCGTCGTCGGGGTCGCCCAGGTGACCGCCGACCCGAAGCAGCTGACGCTCGTGCAGGTCGAGATCCGCACCCAGAAGGCCTGGGGCAGCCCGTGGGTCACCGTCGCCTCCGCGACCACCATCACCAACGGGTACGCCAAGGCGGTCACGCCGCGGGTCGTCACCGAGGACCTCCGGATGATCTGTGCCACCGGCGGTCCGGCGATGGAGGCGGCCCAGCGGGTCACCACCTGTACCGGCCCGTTCTGATCCCGGCGGGATCACGGCAGGGTCCCGGCAGGGTCCCGGCGGGGAGGCCCGGGGAGGCGGCAGGTCCGCTTCCCCGGGCCGACCCGTCCGCACCGCCGACGGGCCGATCGGAGCCGGCCGGGCCGGATCGGGTGGCGGTACGGGCGCCCGCACCGCGTTGTCGGCGGATGGGGCCGCCTCCCGGCCGTAGGCTGGGGCCGGCGGCGACCGACGACAACGCCCCACGGGTAGGAGCGGGCGAACACGAAGGATTGGGATGGCACCTTTCGGCATGGTCACCGGAACGGCGGCCGTGCCCGTCCGGTACCGCAGCACGGCGCTGCCGGCGGACGTCCTGGACGGCTGGCGCGCGCTGGCGGCCGGCGATCCGGGCGGCTCGTGGTTCAGCACGCCCGAGTGGGCCCTCGCCTGGTGGGAGACGCTCGGCACGGAGGAGGGCACCGGCGAGATCACCGTCTGGCGCGAGCCGGACGGCCGGGTGTCGGCCGTCGTCCCGCTGCTGCGCACCTGGCGCCGGCTCCACCCGCGCGCCCCGTTGGCCGTCCCCTGCCTCACCGTGCTCGGCTCCGGCCCCGGCGCCGCCGACCACTGCGGGTTCACCGTCGCCCCGGAGCGCCGCGCCGAGGTCGCCGCCTGGCTCGGCCGGCGGGCGCGGCGCGCCACGCTGCTGCTCGCCGACCTCGACCCGGAGCAGGGCGGGGTGCTGCCGGCCGGCGCGGTGGAGATCGACCGCACGCCGTGCCCGCGCGCCGACCTCACGGCGGGACCGGACGCGCTCGGCTCCCGGCGGTTCCGCTCCAACCTCCGTCGCTACGGCCGCAAGTTGGCCGCCGAGGGGGTCACCTTCCGCTGGGTGGCGCCGGCCGTCGAGGATGACGAACTCACCGAGCGGACGGCGCTGTTGCACACCGTGCTGGAGCTGCACCGGCAGCGCCGCGCCGCCCTCGGCCTGGCCACCTCCTTCGACGCGGCCCGGGCGCCGCTGCACCTGCGGCTGCTCGAACGCGCCGCCGCCACCGGCCGCGGCGAGGGCCCGGCCTTCCTGGTCGCCGAGCGGGCCGGCGAGGTGATCGGCGTGCTCTACGGGTTCCGCTGGCAGGACACCTTCGCCTACTACCAGATCGGCTGGGACCAGACCTGGGCGCCCCTGCGGCTGGGCACCGCGGTGATCGCCGCGGCGATCCGCGCCGCCGCCGACCAGGGCCTGACCACCTTCGACTTCCTGCGCGGCACCGAGCCGTACAAGTACCGCTTCGACGCGGTGGACCGCGAGGACGTCTCCTGGCTGGTCCCGCACGGCCTCTCCGGCGCCCTGCTCGGCCTCAAGTACCGTGCGAAGGCGGCCCGTCGGGGCTGACCGGCGGCGATCCAGCCCCCCTTCACCGCCGGGACTTCAGCCAGCCGGCGAAGGCGTCCAGGGCCGGGCCCGGGTCACGGCGGCCGAGGCCGATCCGGAACCGGTCGGTGGGCGTCGGGGTCAGCTCGGACCGGTAGATGCTCGCCGGCAGCAGCAGGACGCCCGCCTCCTCGACCAGCGCGGTGCAGAACTCCTCGACGCCGTCCGCGCCGAGGTAGCGGGGGTAGGCGACGCAGCCGCCGTCCGGCGCGCGCCACTCGAACAGCTCGGGGAACGCGGCGAAGAACTCCTCGAAGACGGGCAGGTTGGCGGCGACGATGCCGCGGTTGCGGGCGAGGATCCGCTCGCGGTTGGCGATCGCGATCCGGGCCAGGACCTCGCTGGGCGCGGAGTTGCAGATCGTGCCGTAGTGCTTGGCGCGCTCCAGCCGGCTGCGCAACTCCCGGTCCCGGCAGGCGATCCAGCCGATCCGCAGGCCCGGCAGGCCGAGCGACTTGGAGGTGACGTTGAGCGAGAGGGCGCGCTCGGAGAGGTCGGCCGCCTGCGGCAGCGTCCGGGCGGGATCGCGCTCCAGGCCGCGGTAGACCTCGTCGCTGAACAGGTGGATCCCGCGCTCGTCGCAGATCCGGGCGAGCCGGGTGAAGTCGGCGGCGTCGATGACCTTGCCGGTGGGGTTGTTGGGGAAGTTCACCGAGACGACGCGGGTCTCGGGGCGCAGCGCGGCGGTCAGTTCGTCCAGGTCGAGCGCCCAGTCCCGTCCGGCGTCGAGCGCGACGCCGGTGACCTCGCAGAGCGAGAGCGGAATGGTCTCCGCGGACTGGTAGCAGGGGGTGACGACGACGGCGTGGTCGCCGGGGCCGAGCAGCACCTGCATGGCGAGGTTGAGCGCCTCCTGCGCGCCGCCGAAGCAGATCACGTCGTCGGCGTCGACGTGCTCGTACATTCCGGCGATGGCCTGCCGCAGCACCGGGTCGCCGAAGGTCTCGGTGTAGCCGAGGGTGAGGGTGTCCCAGGCGTGCCGGTCCTCGGGGCCGGCCAGGGCGAGCAGTTCGGACATCGCCATGGTCTGGGCGTCGGAGGCGGTGAGGTGGTGGCGGGCGGTGAACTCCCATCGGGAGAAGTGGGTTTCCAGCCGGAAGTCGGGGAGCTTGGTCATCTGTCGTTCCTCTGTGGTGCGTCGAGCGGCTCGGCCTTGAGTTCGGCGAGCAGGGTGTAGACGGTGGAGCGCGAGACCTTGAGCGCGGTGGCGACGGCGGGGACGGCGCGGCGCACGGCGAGCACGCCGGCCTGGTCGAGTTCGCGCAGCACGGCGAGCCGGTCCTCGCGGGTGAGCCGCTCCGGCGGGCGGCCGGTGGCGCGGACGTAGCCGCCGACGACGTCGTTCATCCGCTCGGTCCAGTCGGCTTCGAAGAGCGGTTCGGGGCGCGGCGAGGTCGGCGCGGCGAAGCCGGCCAGCAGGGTGGCGGCGTGTTCGAGCGGTCCGCGGTCGAGGTTGACGCAGAGCACGGCCGAAGGGCGGCCGTCCGGGTCGCGCAGGACGGCGCTGACCGAGGAGAGCCGCCGGCCGTCGGGCAGCAGTTTCCCGTAGGGCCCGTAGACGTCGGGGGCGGCCGGGTCCAGTCGGTCCAGTTCGCCGAGCAGGGAGGGGTCACCGGGGGCCCGGCCGCTCATCGGGTTCCAGACGGCGAGCACCTCGTCCCGGACGGCGTCGTGCAGCACCACCTCCGCGTACGGGCCGAGCAGCAGGGCGACGGCCTGGCAGACGGGCGACCAGGCCTGGACGCGCGGGTCGGGGGTCTCGACGGTCATGCTTGGACTGTACGTCCAGTCTGGACGTTTCGTCCAGCACTGCCGACGGAAAGGCCCCGCCCCGGGGCTCGGGGCGGGGCCGGTGTCCGGTTCAGCCGCAGCTGACCTGCAGCAGGGTGGCGGAGCAGGTCCGGGCGGCGCGGTCGTTGGCCGGCACCGGGTCGGCGGGGGCGCTCGCGGTGCGGGCGGCGGTCACCGTGAAGGTGCGGCCGAGGTGGAACAGGCCGACTTGCACGGTCAGGTGCCGGGTGGTGCTCGCGTTCCGGGCCAGCGGGACGGCCAGGGTGCAGGTCAGCTTGCCGGCCGCGACGGCGCAGTCGGTGGAGGAGGCCGTGAGGCCGGCCGGCAGGTCGGCGGTGACGGTGGCCGAGTCCACCGCGGCGGGGCCCTGGTTGGTGAGGGTCAGGGTGTAGTCGACCCGCCCGGAGAACAGCCCGACCACCGGCGTGGCCCCGAGCGCGACGGCGAGGTCGGCGGTGGGCGCGGTGTAGCCGAACCGGTCGGCGGCGGTCACCGCGCTGGTCCCGCCGGGGGTGGTGACCCGGACGTCCACGGCGCCGGCGGCGCCGGCGGCGGGTGCGGTGGCGGTGCAGCTCGTCTCGGTGCAGGAGAACGACGCGGCGTTCCCCGCGGCGCCGAAGGTCACCGCGGTGGCGCCGGCCAGGTCCGTCCCGGTGACGGTGACGACCGTCCCGCCGGCCTGCGGACCGGAGGCCGGGCTGACCCCGGTCACCACCGGCGCCGGCAGCGGGAAGCCGAGCACGGTCACGGCGCTGCCGGTGAAGTCGGCGAGGTAGCCGCGCCGCCCGTCCGGGGTGAGCGCGAGGGTGAACGGGCCGGCTCCGGTCGGCACGGTCGCGGTGACCGTCCGGTCGGCCGTGCCGATCACGCTCAGCGTGTCGTCGGCGTAGTTGGCGGCGTACGCGCGGCGCCCGTCCGGCGAGAGCGTGACGGCGTACGGGTTGGCGCCCACCGTCACGGTGCCCAGGACGGTGCCGGCGGCGGTGTCCAGCACGCTGACGGTGTTGTCGCCCCCGTTGGCGGTCCACAGGCGCGAGCCGTCGGCGCTGAGCGCGAGCCCGAACACGCCGTGCCCGACCGGGACGCTCGCGCTCACCGTGTTCCCCGCGGTGGCGATCACGTCCACCGTCCGCGCGCCCGAGGCGGCGACGTAGACGTGCGCGCCGTCGGGCGCGACGGCCACGCCGTGCGGCTCGGCACCGACCGGCACGGTGGCGGTCACGGTGTTGCTCGCCGCGTCCAGCACGCTCACCGTGCCGGCGCCGGCGTTGCTGACGTAGACGTGCGACCCGTCCGGCGCGACGGCGACGCCGAAGGGCTCGGCACCGACCGGCACGGTGGCCGTCACGGTGTTGCTCGCCGCGTCCAGCACGCTGACCGTGCCGTCCAGGTGGTGGGTCAGGTACGCGTGCCGCCCGTCCGGCGCCCAGGCCACGGCGTAGGAGCCGCTGCCGGCCGTGAACGCGCCGGTGACCGCGTCGGTCGCGGTGTCCAGCACGGTCACCGTGCCGCTGCTCTGGCTCGTCACGTACGCCCGGCTCCCGTCCGGCGCGACCGCGACGCCCGCCGGGTAGGCCGCCACCGCCACGGTGGCGGTCACGACGGGCGGCGGCGCGGCCGCCCCGGCGACACCGGGCTGCGACAGCAGTGCGGCCGTGGCCGCCCCGGTGGCGACCACGGCCGTCCAGGAGCGGCGCGGCGAACGACGTATTCTCACGGGGGTCTTCTCCAGACTCGTCGGACCATCGGACCATCGGATCACGCGGGCCCCGGCACGCGCCGGAGCCGCACGAAGCGTAGGAGATCGCTTGACGGAACGTCAGGAGTTGACCGGACTTGTCGCCGAATGATTAGAACCGTTCGTCATTCGACTTGACCGGCGGGCGGACCCGAACCGAGCCCGCCCGTCGGCACGAGGTCAGGGCGCGGCGGTCGCCCCGGACACCGACGCGGACCGGGACACGGACGGAGAACCGGACGGCGCGGCCGACCCGGACAGCGGGGCCGACCCGGACGGCGCGGCCGACCCGGGCGCGGACGGAGAACCGGACGCCGGGGCGGACCCCGAGCCGGACGAGGTGGGCGAGGCCGACGGTGACGCGGGCTTCGGACCGACCTGGAGGCCGATGACGTGCCCGTCCGCCGTGAGGAAGTACTGCAGACCGGCGTAGCCGGGCGTCACCAGGATGCCCTGGGTCATCTTCGCCAGCTGGCTCGACCGGGCGAGCTCGGTGCCGAACTTGGCGTCACGCCACACCACCTGCTCGGTGTCGTACTCCTTCAGCCCCTGGAAGGACTTCACCGGGATGTCCGTCCCGATCAGCACGCGCTGGTCCTTCGGCCCGATCAGGGTGGTGAAGCTGAGCGTGGTCTGGTCCTGGGACCACGCCACCGAGAGCGAGCCGTTCGCCAGGTCGATCCCGGCGAGCTTGCCCGCCCCCGCGTCCATCGCGTAGACCCGGCTGTTCTCCGGGTCGACCGAGACCATGGACGGGATGAAGCTGTTCTTGGCGCCGCTGTTCGCGAACGGCTGGACCGACGCCACCTTGCCGGAGTCGCTCTGGGACACCGCGACGACGCTCATCGGGGTCGAGGTCGGCTTCCCGCCGTTGGTCATCGCGACCACGTAGTCGTTGAGGACGGCCATCGCGGACGCCGCCGTCTGCCCGTTCTGGAGGTAGGGGACCGGGCCCCAGCCGGCGTCGGGGGCGAAGGCGCCGTTCTGGTAGGTGTACCGGTAGAGCTTGGTGGCACCCGGGAGGTAGATCGCTCCGGTGCCGTTGAAGGTGGTCGTGGTGATCCGGCCGCCCATCATCTCGGGCAGCGTCACCTGGGAGAGCACCTGCAGGGTCCGCGGATCGATCGCCACCAGGACGGAGGGCGGCGCGGCGCTCGGGTCGGGGCAGTCGAGGAAGGCGCTGAACCCCTGTTCGGTGCAGCCGGGCTGGCGGTTCACCGTCTTGGCGATGATCGTGCCGTCGGGGAGCGCGTCGTAGCCGTTGTAGGCGGTGTCGCGCGGGGCGGACTGGCCGGTGGGGAGGGTGGTCTGCGCCAGGACGTTTCCGTTGACCGGGTCGATCCTGGCGATGTGGTAGCCGTAGATCACCACCAGGCTGCCGTCGGCGAGGACGTTCAGGACGCCCGGGTAGTCCCACTCGCCGGTCGCGTCGGTGTTGATCAGCACCCGCCGCCAGACCTCGTTGTAGGTGCCGGGCTCCACCCGCGAGACGAACGAGCCGGACGCCCCCTGGTCGCCGTAGCCACCGCCGTAGACGTAGAGCTCGTTCGGCCCGCGGTCCACGATGTTGTACGGCGTGGTGTACACCTGGCTCGAACCGTACGCGAACACCTGGTTGTTCGACGGGGCGCCGAGGAAGTGCGCGCAGCCGTAGCGGTGCGTCCGGTCCGAGTCGTGCACTTCGAAGGCGGCGATGGTCGGGTACCACGGGGCGTTGCCCTGGGCGGCGGCGCACTGCTGCTCGTCCGCGACGAGGGTCGGGTCCCCGACCAGCGGACCGCCCGCGGCCGTCACGTCCGCCGGCGTCGAGGAGCTCGACTTCGGCGAGCTCGACTTCGGAGGGGAGACCTTGCCGTCGCCCGTGCTGGAGCACCCGGAGACCGTGGAGAGTCCGACGAGCAGGGCCAGCACGGCGGCCGTCCACCGGCGAACGGGCGACCGGGTCGTCATCGGCGGCTCCTAGCGCGCTCGCGGCGCCGGCGCGCGGACCGGCCGGCACCTGATCGACCGTCAGACTGGCAGCGCCGCACCGACCCGCCGCGGCCGACGCGCCGGACCGCCCGGCCGAACGGGCGGAGGGTCACCCGGGCGGAGGGTCTCCCGGACGGAGGGTCTCCTGGGCGCACGGAAGCGGCCGCGCGCCCTGCGAGTGCGCCCACCGGGTGAGGGCGTACCGCCTCGCGGCCGTCCGGTGCCCCGGTGGTGGAGCGCCCGCGCCCTCCCCCGGGCCGTGGCTGACGGACCGTGAGCCTACAATCCGATGGTTCACGGAGCATCGATCCCGGGGGGTACCTGCCATGTCCGACCAGCGCGTCGTCCTCGTCACCGGTGGCGGCACCGGCATCGGCGCCGCCACCGCGCGGCTGCTGCGGGCGGCGGGCCACCGGGTGGTGATCTCCGGCCGCCGGTCCGAACCGCTGGAGCGCGTCGCCCGGGAGACCGGGGCACTCGCCCAGGTGTCCGACGCCACCGACCCGGACGACGTGCGGACGCTGGTCGCGGCCGCCGTCGCCGCCTACGGGCGGCTCGACGGGCTGGTGCTCAACGCCGGGGTCGGCCGCCCCGGCGCGGTCGGGGACGTCACCCTCGCGGACTGGGAACTGGTGATGCGGACCAACCTCACCGCCCCGTTCCTGCTGCTCCGCGAGGCGCTGCCACACCTGCTCGCCGCACGCGGGGCCGTCGTCGCCGTCGCCTCCGTCTCCGCCCTGCGCAACGGCACCGCGAACGCGGCCTACGCGACCTCCAAGGCCGCGCTGCTCCAGCTCTGCGGATCGCTCGCCGTCGACTACGGTCACCTCGGCCTGCGGGCCAACACCGTCTGCCCCAGCTGGGTCCGCACCGAGATGGCCGACCGCCCGATGGCCCGCCTCGCGGAGGCGGCGCAGTTGGCGGGCGGCGTCACCGAGGCCTACCGGGAGGCCACCCGGCTCACCCCGGCGGGCCGGCCCGGCGAGCCCGAGGAGGTGGCCGCCGCCATCGACTGGCTGCTGTCGCCGGCCGCGAGCTACGTCAACGGCGCGGTGCTCACGGTCGACGGCGGGGTCACCGCGCTCGACCCGGGCACGGCGGCCTTCGGCCTGCGGATCGAGCCCCGCACCGGCGCCTGAGCGGGCGGGGCGCACGGTCGGCCGGCCCGGCCCCCCTGCGCCCGCCCGGCCGGCCCGCCGCTTCAGCGCGCGGATGCTCCCACATCAGCTCGCTGAGGGTCGGCTCGAACACCCGGTCCATGTCACCCTGGGGTTCCCAGGTGAGTGATGTGCGCGACGTGGCCGTAGGTCCGGTGGTGGAACGCCTGGTGTCGCCCGAAGGCGTCCGGCTCGTCCACCTCGATCAGCACGTACCCGCCCCCGCCGGTGCCGTACGTCCGGTGGTGCTTCACGCCGGCGCCGACGTCACCCCGGTTGCCGGTCCGGGCGAGCGCCTTGACGCCGTCACCCCGGGCCGGGTCGGGCGCGGCCTCCTCGACCGACCGCGCGGTAGTGGTCGTCCGCGGGCGCCGCGCCGCCTCTCCCCTGGGTGACGGCGCGTCATGCCCTCGCCGCCGGGGACGCGCCTCGTCCGGCTCCGCGCGTGCGCGGGGAGGGGTGGGGCGACGCGGGACGGGGTGGGGCGACGCGGGGCGGGGCGGCGGCCCGGCTGCGGGGGTGGGTGCCGACGGTAAGGCCCGGAGGCCGGTCCCGGGGGCCGCCCGGCCCGGTGGCGGTCCGGCCCGGGTCGGGCGCAGCCTGGAGGAGGCGGCCGCGCACGCCCCGGGAAGCGGTCGAGGAGCGGTCATGGACGAGATCGACGTACTGGTCGTGGGTGCGGGCCCGGTGGGTCTGACGGCCGCGGCCGAGCTCCGCCGGCACGGCGTCGGCTGCCGGATCGTGGACCGGCTGCCCGCCCCGCAGCACTACGCCAAGGCGGTCGGCGTGCAGCCGCGCACGCTGGAGCTGTGGGACGCGATGGGCCTGGTCCGCGCGGCCCTGGACGAGGCCGTCCCGATGCGCGGCCAGCTCCTGTACGTGGACGGACAGCCCGGCCCGCGCATCGACCTCGTCCTGCCGCCCGACGTCCCGTACGGGTTCGCCGCACTGCCCCAGTACACGACCGAGCGCCTGCTCGCCGAGCACCTGGCTCACTGGGACACCCACGTCGAGCGCGGCAGCGAACTCGTCTCGCTCCACGAGGAAGCCGACCGGGTCCGCGCCGGGCTGCGCACGCCCTCCGGGCCGGCCGAGGTCCGCGCGCGCTACGTGATCGGCGCCGACGGGGCGCACAGCCCGGTGCGGAAGGCCGCCGGGCTCCGCTTCGAGGGCGACGCCTTCCCCGAGCAGTACATGCTGGGCGACGTCGAGGTCGACTGGGACCTCCCGGAGGGGTACGGGATCCGGTCCACCCACCACGGCCCGGACGGGCAGGTGGACGACGTGCTGGTCTGCATCCCGCTGCCCGGCCGCGGCCGGTACCGGATGTCGATGACGGTGCCGGAGGAACTCTCCACGGACGGCGAGGCGGCGGACGGCGTCCAGCACGGCCTGGAGGGCGGCCGGGCCCCGGAGCTGCGGCACATCCAGGCGGTGCTGGACCGGCTCTCGCCGCAGCCGGCGCACGCCTCGTCGCTGCGCTGGTCGTCCACCTTCCGGATCAGCCACCGGCTGGTGGACCGCTACCGGTCCGGCCGGCTCTTCGTCGCCGGGGACGCCGCGCACATCCACCCGCCGACCGGCGCGCAGGGCATGAACACGGGCATCCAGGACGCCTACAACCTGGCCTGGAAGCTCGCCCTCGCGGTGCGGGGCCTGGGCGCGGACGGCCTGCTCGACAGCTACCACGCCGAGCGGCACCCCGTGGGCGAGGAGGTCGTCGGGCGGACGGTGCGGCACGCCCGGGCCGGCATCGGGGCGGACGCCGACGACCTCGACGTGGTGATGCGGCGGGAGGCGCAACTGCTGGTCGGCTACCCGGACAGCCCGCTGGTCGAGCCCGCCGACGGCCGTCCGCCGACCGGGCCCGCGCCCGGCGAGCGGGCCCCCGACTGCCGCGGCCTGGAGCGGGAGCTGGCGACGTACTCGGTGCGGCTGTTCGACCTGCTGCGCGGCCCGCGGCACACCCTGCTGTTCCACGTCGGCCCCGGCACGGGCGGCCCCGGGACGATCGGCGCCGGGACGGCCGGCCCTGGCGCGCCGGACGACGAGCACGTCGGCACGGCGGCACTGGCCGCACTGTCGGCCGCACACGGGCGGCTGGACGTCTACGCGGTGCTCGCCCCCGGCGCGCCCGCGCCGCAGTGGCGCCTGCCGACCGTCCGCGACGGCGCGGGCGAGTTCGCCGCCGCGTACGGCGCCCGCCCCGGGGAGGCGTTCCTCGTCCGCCCCGACGGCCACCTCGCCGGCCGGTTCCACCCGCCCACCCCGGACGCCCTGGTCGGCTGCCTGCGCCGCACGTTCGGCCCGGGGTGAGCGGTGGCGGACGATAACCCGGTGGCGGGGCCACGGCGGTTACGGACCACGATGGTCCGCATGAATGATCAGCCCGCACGACGGACCCAGGCGACCGTCCACCCCGACATGTGGCCCGGCCCGGAGCAGGACCCCGCACCCTCGAAGGCCCCGGTCCGGACGGCGAGTTCGCCACCCTGCAGGACTTCCTGTCGAACTACCGCCTGCCCCTGCGGCTGAAGTGCGAGGGCCTGGCCCCGGAGCAGCCGGCCCGCCGTTCCGTCCCGCCGTCGACGATGTCGCTGCTCGGCCTGCTCCGGCACCTCGCTGAGGTGGAACGGGACTGGCGCAACGGGCTCACCGACGACGCCCCGCTGCCGAAGCCGTACGGCCGGCGCGACGCGGACTTCGACGGCGCCGTCCCCGAGCAGGCCGTGGTCGACGCGGCGTACGCCGACCTGGAACGCGAACAGGCCGAGACCGACGCCGCCCTGGCCCGATTCCCGGACCTCGGCGAGCGGGTCGGCAAGGACGGGGTCGCGATCCGCGAGCTGCTGGTGCAACCGGATCGACGAGTACGCCCGCCACTGCGGCCACGCCGGCCTCCTCCGCGAGTGCGTCGACGGACGGGTCGGCCAGTAGCAGGGACCGGGAGGTGACTCCGGCTGCCGCGTGATCACCATGTGGATCGCACGGCAGCCACCGCGCCCTCGGGTCGGAGCAGTGATCACGACGGTGACCGCGTGTGCTCCGCATCGAACGTCGCCCGCTCGTACGCCTCCCTGATGGTGGCCGGCACCCGGCCGCGGTCGTTGACCTCGAAGCCGTTCGCGCGGGTCCAGGCGCGCATCGCCTCCCACTCGCGCACCTCGGCCTCCGGCAGCCCCGGGCGTCCCGCGTACACACCACATGGTCCCCGTGCCGCTGTGGGGCAACGTGATCCTCACGCGCGGCGACGTCCGCCACCCGACCACCACCGTCTGGGTCGAGGACGTCGAGAACACCAACACCCACCAGGACGTCGTGCTCATCGCCGGCGACCCGCCGACCCCGAGTCCCGCCGCGTCCGCCTCATCAACGCCTGGGCCAGCGCCGGCTACCACCTCGACGAGGTCGACGACCCCGACGCCTTCGCCATCGGCTTCACCGACATCACCGTCGAGAAGTAGCCACGCCCGCACCCCGGCGTGGGAGGTCGGCTCCGCCGACTTCCCACGCCGGCGGCGGGTCAGCCGACTACGCGACGGGCGAACGGATGATCCGAGCGCCAGCGGGGTCCGCCGTGGTCGCGCAGTCAGCCGCGCTCACGCCACGCGTTCCTCCGCCAGGCACTCGCCGTTGACCGGCAGGCCGGGGCCCGGGTGATAAGGACGCGTCAGCGGAGGCGGGAGGAGGTTTCGGTGGGGTGCCTCCGCTCGTGGTTCGGCCGGAGGCGCCCCGTGTCCTACCAGCCGCCGGTGACCACCGACGGGCGGCTGAAGCCGTTGCCGCCGTCGCCCGTCCACAGGAGCAGGTTGCCGTTGCTGTCGTCGCGGGCCAGCAGATCGGCCTTGCCGTCGCCGTTGACGTCGGCGGCCGTGGTCTGGCTGTTGTTCCAGCCGTCGGTCAGCTTGACCGCGCCGTCGAATGTCCCGTTCGGGTTGTGGTTCCAGCGGAGCAGGTTACCGGCTGCGTCGCGGGCGAGCAGGTCGGCCTGCCCGTCGCCGTTGACATCGGCGGCGGTGGTCTGGGTGTAGTTCCAGCCGTCGGTCAGCTTGTAGGGGCGGGAGAAGGTGCCGTCCCCGTTGCCTGCCCAGATGAACAGGTTGTTGGCCGCGTCCTTGGCCAGCAGATCGACCTTGTGGTCGCCGTTCACGTCCCCGGCGGTGGTCTGGGTGTAGTTCCAGCCGTCCGTCAGCTTGCGGGCACGGCTGAACGTGCCGTCCCCACCACCCGTCCAGATGAACAGGTTGCCGTCGGCGTCCCTGGCGATCAGGTCGGCCTTGTGGTCACCGTCGAAGTCCGCGGCAACCGTCTCGGTGTAGTTCCAGCCGTCCGTCAGGGTCAGCGGCCAGGCGAAGCCGGCGTCGGCGTTGTGCTTCCAGAGGTAGAGACGGCCGTTGACGTCACGGGCAACGATGTCCGCCTTGCCGTCCCCGGTGAAGTCGGCCGCCGCCGTCTGCGAGAAGTTGGAGCGCCCGTTGCCGTCGACGGCGGGGTAGCCGCGATGGGTGGTGTCGCGGATCCAGGTGCTGATGTCGTCGAGGCGGGTGTCGTGGGCGCCGGTGCGGGTGTCGTGGCTGCCGAGGCAGCCGCCCTGCCAGGAACGGCTGTTGAGGGCGACCAGTTCGAGGGTACCGTCGTGGTAGCGGAGCGCGGGGCCTCCGGCGTCGCCCTTGCAGATCACCGCGTCGGTGCTCTGCGCGGCGAGGTCCAGTCCGGTCGGGCCGACCGCTCCGACCGTGAACATCGCGGAGTGCAGCTGTCCGGGGAGCCACTGGGTGCGGGTGCGTCCGAACCCGGCCACCCGCAGGGACTCGCCCGGCACCGGGGCGCCGGCGGCCACCGCCACCGGGGTCACCCCGCTGACCGGTGACTCCAGCCGTGCCATCACCAGGTCGCGGTCCTGGCGCGGGACGAGCTCGACCACGTTCACCACCGAGCCGGCCGAGGACGCCAGCTCGGTGCGTCCCACCGTCGCCGTTGTGCGCACCGCCGGCGCACCTGCTGCGACCGTTCCACTCCCGCCGGCGAAGCAGCTCGCCGCGGTGACCACCCACGAGGGGTCCACCAACGCGCCCGAGCACGACGGCGTTCCCCCGGCGACCTCCAGACGCACGGTGAAGCCCAACTCACCGGACGCCACCGGCTCACCCGACACCGCACCGGCCGAACCACCCGACCCGCCCGCCAACACACCCGCCACCAGACCAGCGGCGACGATACCGGCCCACCGAGGCGGCCTAACCACACCAGACACAACCACAATCCTTAGAAGAGTCCCAACGCGGCAGCGCACACACCTGGCCCAGGCAACACCGCATCCTCGGCAACCAGCCTGACCGGCTTTCGCTGGAAAACCGAAATCCAGTGCCGGGAAATCGCGACACTCGACCGGTGTCCCAATGGGATGCCTTTCAGTTTCCAGGCATGACGCATTGATCCGAATCGTTCACCCGACTCGCGATGAATCATCCGGATACTTCTTGGTGCTCTCCCTCGCCGTGGGCCGGAAAGGCTTCGCGCTCCCCAATGGGGCCGCCGTCGCAATTCCTGCCGACATCGGTGCCCGGTTTTCGGCCGCGCCGCACGGAATCCGTCAACGGCGTGACGGGACCCGCGTGGAGGATCCGTTTCCGCGGCACCGGCTCACCGCTTGTCCCGGCGACCGGGCCGGACCGTGGTGGGCCGATGGGGCAACGTTATGCCCGGGGCGGGCCGCGCCGGTGACGCATCTCCTGGCGAAACCGCTGTCACACGTCTCTGACCTGGACTTTGAGACGGTCGACGGTGGCGAGGTTGAGCTGTCTCACGAATCGGCCGAGGTCAGCCCGTGACGTGGATGTCCACGACGACGGCCTGGTCGGTCTTTCCGGCGCCTTCGCCGAAGCCCTTGCTGACGTTCTTGGGGACGTCCATGCTCACGTTCGTCTTGCCGTCCAGCGTGTAGCTGAGGCGGACGGAGCGGTCCATCGTCCGGATCCCGTAGGCCTCGGGGATCGAGATCGTCAGGTTCCCGGTCGTGTACGGCGCGGCGAAGCAGACGTGTCCCTGGTTGTTCAGCCGGGGTCGCACGTCGATCCGGAACTCGTAGGCGGAGTTGCAGCCGGTCAGGGTGATGCGCCCGTCTCCCCTGGTCACGGTCACGCCGAGGTCCTGCAGCGCGACGTCGGCGTCGGGGTAGGCGCCGTCCTCCACGGCCAGTGGGGCGGCGGACTCCACCGGTCCCGGCGGCGGGGTGTCGGCCGTGGCCAGGGTGCTCGTCGCGGCAGTGGCGAGGACGGAGACGGCCGCTGTGGCGGCCCCCAACAGCAGCCATCGCTGCATGCGGACGGACATGGGTCTCACCTCTCGGAGGCGCCGTCAGGCGAATTCGGGCGCCGTTGGCGGATGAATCGGGCATGGCGCGACGGTCGCGATGGAAATCCAGTCCGGCAGAACGGCCGGTGACGCGTCGTCGAGTGAACAGCGTAGGGCCAAAACACCATTGGTCAAATCACGGACCGGAGCTCGCCAATGGCCGGCGGGGCATCCGGTTGTCGACCGTGGCCGGCCCATTGATCCGCCAATCTGACGGTCGCTCACCTACTTGGCGATTTACCGCTATGATCACCGCCGCTTCATCCGTCATCCGCCATCCTGCAAAGAAGGGCTGGTCTGTGCGCAAAATCGTATTCGGAGCGACACGGGAACGGGGGAGGTTCGTCCGGCTGCTCTCCGGCGCGGTGCCGATAGCCCTCCTCGCCGGCCTGGCAGGTGCCGGCCCGTCGTCCGCCGAGGACACCACGCCCCCGCCCCCGGAGTGGGTGAAAACCGCCCTGCCCGCCACGGACCGCGGGCGGATCGTCGGCCTCTGGAACAACGGCGGATCGTCCGTCAGGGCCGCGGCGGAGGCCGCACTCGTCGGCACCGACGCGGACGTCCGCCGCTTCCTGGACTCCGACCTCGCCGTGGCCCAGGAGCAGGACGACCGCGCGCTGGCGCTGAAGCTCGTCACCTCCGGCGGGCGGGGCCTGCGCGATGCCGCCACGGCGGCACTGAACGAGACGCCGGACCAGCTGAGGGCGTTCCTGACGAACGGGTGGCTGCTGCCCTTCGAGACCGACCAGCGCGTGGAGGCCACCCGGATCGTCACCGCCGGCGGACGTGCCGTCCAGGAGGCGGGCGCGAAGGCCCTCGACGGAACGACCGACAACGTCCGCCAGTTCCTGGAGGAGGCCCAGTACTGGCTGCGCGAGAGCGATGACCGGGTCAAGGTCTACCAGCTGATCACCGCCGGCGGCCCGGCCACCCAGGCAGCGGGAACGGTGGCCCTCGACGGCACGGCTGACGACGTCCGCGAGTTCCTGGCGGTCGGCCAGCACGTGGCGCACGCCCGCGACCAGGAGTACGCCACCGTCGACCAGCTCGCCCGGCAGGTCGCCGAGGCCGGCGCCGAGGCCGACCGGCTGACCAAGGCGGCCCAGGACGCCTCGAACCGCGCCGTGGTGGCCTCCCAGCTCGCCAAGCAGGCCGCCGCCAAGGCCGCCGCGGAGACCGCCGCCGCCAAGGGCGACGCGGCGAAGGCCGCGGCCGCCGCCGAGCGCGCCGCCCAGGCCACCGAGCGCGCGGTCGACGCGGCCAAGGCCGCCATCGCCGCAGCCCGCTCGGCCAACAACGCCGCCCGGGTCGCCGCGAGCGCCGCCTCCCAGGCCGCGTACGCCAGCGCGAACGCCGAACGCGAGTCGACCAACGCCCTGTCGGCGGCCGCCGTGGCGGCCGGCGACAAGGCCAAGGCCGAGAACGCGGCCGCCGCCGCGACGGCCGTCAACTACCTGATGCCCTGGATCAGCGACCTGACCGCGGCGCAGCAGGCGTCCTACCTGGCCTGCAAGTCCTCCCTCGCCGCGACCAACGCCCTGATCGAGGTCGGCCCCAACGTCGATGCCGCCGAAGCCTCGGCGAAGCAGGCGGCGGATGCCGCGGATGCGGCCGGAGTGTCCTCCGCGCGCACCCGTCGGGCAGCCGACTCCGCCCACCGGTTCTCCCAGGAGGCCAAGCGGGCCGCCAACGCCGCCACGGGCTTCGCCGACGCCGCATCGACGGCCGCGAACCAGTCCGCGGCCGCGGCCACCTCCGCGGCCGCGCACACGGATTCCGCCCGCCAGGCCGCCGCCTACGCGGCCCAGCACGCGGGCGAGGCGGCAACCGCCGCCCAGCAGTCCGGCGCGAACGCCGACTCCGCCAAGAAGGCCGCCGATTCCGCGACCTCGGCGGTGGCCATCGCCACCTCCGTCCAGGAACTCGCCCGCAAAACAGAGGCCGAGGAACTGACGGCGCGGACCAACGAGGCCGTGGAGCGCGCCAGGGATCTGCGGGCCGCCTATGACCAGCGGCAGGCCGAGATCACCAAGGCCGACACGGACCGCGTCGCGCTCGACGAGCAGGCCACGCGCCTGGCCACGCAGGCCACTGCACCGGACGCCGATCCACAGCAGCTCACCACGGACGCGCGACGCATGGCGCTCGCCGTCATGAAGACCCGCGGCCCGTGGAGCCAGAGCCTCGCGCAGTACGCCCTGTCCGGGACCGACGAAGCCGTTCGCGCCTACGCCCGCAGCGGCTGGCAGCAGGCCGCGGCGCGGGACGAGCGCGCCAAGGTCAGGTCCCTCGTCAACGGCTCCGACATCGACGCCGTCAACGAGGCCGCCGAGGCCGTCCAGAACGGGGACGACGCCCAGATCCACAGCTTCCTGGAGAACGGCCAGTACGACGTCGCGGCGAGCGACTACCGCGTCCGGATCTACCAGATCATGGAAAAGGGCGAGCGAGGTGTGAAGGAGGCCGGCACCGCCGCGCTGGACGCCGGCACCACGGCGGCGTTGCGCAAGTTCCTGACCACTGACCAGTTCACCGCCCGTGTCAGCGACAATCGCGTCCACGCCTACCAGCTGATCACCAACGGCACGCCCGAGGTCAAGGCCGCCGCCACGATCGCGCTGGAGGGTCCGCCCACGCTGCTCGAACGGTACATCGCCACCGGTCAGTACGCGGCGCAGGCCCGGGACCAACTGACGGCCAACCACGTCGCCGACGTCCAGCGGACCATCGCCGAGTCGGCACAGGTCGCCGCGCTGGCCCAGCAGAACGCCGCCGAGGCGCAGCGGGTGGCAGCCGTCGCCCGGGGCGCGGCCGAGGCGTCCTCGGGCTTCCAGGCCCAGGCACAGAAGTCGGCCCAGCAGGCAGCGCAGTACGCCTCCCAGGCCAGGACATCAGCCCAGCAGGCCGCACAGACCGCCGCCCAGGCGGCCCAGGCCGCCAAGACCGCGCGTACCGCCCAGCGCACTGCCCTAAGCGCCGACACCTCGGCGCGACAGTCCGCCGCGTGGGCGCAGTCGTCCGCCTCCGCCGCCAAGCGGTCTGCCGACCAGGCCTCGTTCGCCGCCCAGTCCGCGCGGGACTCGGCTGCGGCGACGGGCAAGAGCGAGCACGACGCGGACGTCGCCTACAAGGCGGCCTACCAGCAGTACTCGGCGCTCTCCGACCATTACAACTTTCTCCAGTACGAGCGTGAGCAGCAGCAACGCGACTACGAGCGGTCCGTCCGTGAGGCCCGGGACGAGGAGGACAAGCAGGACTTCACCCTCTACGACGCCTGGTCCCAAGGAGGCCACGCCGCCGCGGACCTCATCGGCAGCCTCCCCGGAGCCGACGGCGTCGACGTCGCCAACTGCGGCGTCTACATCCTGGAGGGCAACTTCTCCCAGGACATGCAGCTGTCCTGCGTCAGCTCGATCCCCGTGATCGGCGAGTGGTCCGCTTACCAGAAGTTCAAGAGGTACGGGGAGAAGGGCATCCCGATCTTCGACCGGATCTTCGGGAAGAAGCCCAAGAGCGTTCCCTGCCCCAGGAAGAACAGCTTCCCGGCTGGCACCCCGGTTCTCATGGCCGACCGGTCCGCGCGCCCGATCGAGGATCTCAAGGTCGGCGACGAGGTGATCGCCACCGATCCGACCACCGGTGTGACGACCCCCCGCCGGGTCACCGCCACCATCTACACGCCCGACGACCGCGACTTCACCCGCTTGACGGTCGCCACGGCCGACGGCCGTCGGGAATCCCTCACCACCACCGACCATCATCCGTTCTGGGCGGAGAGCCGTGGTGCGTGGGTCGATGCGGGCGGTCTGACCACGACGGACACCCTTCGCACGTCGGACGGCCGGGCAGTGCCGATCACCGACGTCGACCACCGGCAGGGGCTTCAGGCGGCCTACAACCTCACGGTCGAAGCGACCCACACCTACTACGTGATCGCGGGCACGACGTCGGTCCTCGTTCACAACGACGACTGCGGCCTCTTCGAGAACCTGGAGCCCGAGGACAAGATCCACGACATGGCGCCGACACCGCTGGCGGACTTGAGCAGTGCCACCGGAAAGTTCATCTACGTGGTGATGCCGGACGGGGAGATGCGGGTGACCCGCCTCTCTGACACGTACGGCCACATCGACCTCGCCAAGGGCCAGAAGGTGGCCGCAGCCGGGGAGTTCAAGCTCTACAGCGGCAAGTTGAAGTCGATCGACAACAAGTCGGGGCACTACCAGCCCAAGGGCCCGCGCGCCCAGCAGGTGGCAGAAGAGGCCTTCCGCAAGGCAGGCTTCGAGGTGAAGGCCAACACGTACAAGGAGCGCTGGCAATGACCGATCAAGATCCTGACTCCACAGTGGTCGGCTCTCTGCTCAGCACATTCCTCGAGCTGTCCCGCCGACTCGACGAGACGCAGTCGACGCTGGTCATCGACCCGCTGCTGGCCCGGACGGGCGACGAGGTCGAAGCACACGGCCGGCTCGCGGAGTTGGACGAGTCGATCCTGACGGCGCTCCGGGGCGGGCAGGTCCACGCGATCCTCGAGATCAGCCAGTACTACGGCCACAGGTTCCGGTCGCCTCGGCTGAGGAGAGAGTTCGACGAGAGGCAGGCCGGCGCGATCGAGGGGGGTGACCGCCGAACCGTGCGCTTCTGCGAGGCGGTCCTCGAGGCTTTCGACGACGACTGGGAGGACCGCGACCTGTTCCCGTCCCTCTCGTGACCGACTGACCTGCCAACCTTCGGTGCCCGGCCGCGACGAACTTCGTCGTGGCGGGGCACCGAAGGTTTCCCCGGTGGCCGCGTGGAAAGACCCTTCCCGGGCTCGGCTCGCCCGGAGTCCTGCCTGTTCAAGGCCCGCATCAAGCCGCTCTGACGCTCGTTCGAGCTCAGCGGTCACGGAGCGGGGCAGTCTTCAAGAAATCAACTGAATCAGGCTTAAGGGCCGCTTACGGTTACAGACATTGACGTGTCCGGGGCCGGGCGGAAGGGTGAGGCCAGGCGGCGCAGTCCGCGCCGTCGGCCGCCCCCCACCGCCCCCGGAGCCCCCGTGATCACTCGCCGGACCCTACTCGGCGCCTCCGTCGCGGCCCTGACCGCGCCCGCGCTGTTCGCCCTGTCGCAGACCGCGGACGGCAGTACCACCCCGCAGCGGCTCGACGTCGATCTGGTCAACACCGTGTCGTCCCAGCCGGTTTACGCCTACGTCCTGGGCCTCGACCCGGCTCAGGGGAACAGCTGGGCCTTCCTGCGCTCCGACGGCCGCACGCTCCACCACCCGCCCTCCCCCACCGCCCCGGGCGCGCCGCTCGGCGCCGACTGCGCCATCGCGCTGGGTGCGCCCGGCGGTACCCCGCGGCGGATCCAACTGCCGTACCTCTCCAGCGGACGGATCTACTTCTCCGTCGGCCGCGAGCTGGTCTTCCTGATCAACCCGGGCCCGGGCATCGCGCTGCCCTCGGTGAGCAACCCGAGCGACCCCAACCTCGCCACCCCGTACGGGTTCTGCGAATTCACGTACGGCCCCGACCAGTTGTACGCCAACATCAGCTACGTCGACTTCGCCGCCGTCCCGATCGCGTTCGACCTGACCGCCGGTGACGGGCGGCAGCGCGTCCGCGGCCTGCCCGCCGACGGCCTGGAGGCCGCCGCGAACGCGCTGCGCACGCAGGTCGCCGCCGACGGGGGCGACTGGGCCCGGCTGATCGTCCCGGACTCCGCCGGCCGGACGCTGCGCATCCTCAGCCCCAACACGGCGATCAGTGCCGATCCGTCGTTGTTCCACGGCTATCTGGACAGCTACCTCGCCGCCGTGTGGCAGAAGTACCGGAGCACCGACCTGGTGATCGACACCCAGGCCGGCTGGGGCACCGTCACCGGCCGGGTCCAGGACGGCGTGCTCACCTTCCCCGGGGTCGGCGGCTTCGCGAAACCCTCCACCGCCGCCGTCTTCAACTGCAGCTCGGCTCCGTTCACCACCGGCAACGACCTGATGGGCAACCTGAGCGCGCGGCTCGCCGCCGCCCTCAACCGCACCACCCTGCTGGACGATCCGCACCAACCGACCGGCGAGAACCCGGCCGCCTTCTACACCGCCGCGCGCACCAACCACTACGCCCGCGTCCTGCACGCGACCAACCCCGACCACCTCGGCTACGCGTTCCCGTACGACGACGTCCATCCGGCCGGCGTGGACTTCGAGGGCAAGGTGCAGTCGGCACGCCCCACCCTGCTGACCGTCACCGTCGGAGGCGCCCAGGCCGGCCCGCCGAACCCCACCCCGTCGCCGCAACCCGGCGGCGGGACGAGCGCGTTCGCCACCATCCAGGCCGAGTCCCACAGCGCGCAGTCCGGCACCGCGCCGGAGAACTGCGGCGACACCGGCGGCGGCCAGGACATCGGCTGGATCGCGAACGGCGACTGGCTCTGCTACGCCGGCGTGGACTTCGGCAGCTCCGGCGCGACCCGGTTCCAGGCCCGGGTGGCCTCCGGCGCCGCGCCCGGGGTCAGCGGGCTGGTCCAGGTGCGGCTGGACAGCCCGACCGCCGCACCGGTCGGCAGCTTCGCCGTCGCCAACACCGGCGGCTGGCAGAGCTGGCGGACGGTGCCCACCGACATCGCCCGGACCACCGGCACGCACACCGTCTACCTCACCTTCGCCAGCGGGCAGGGCGCCGACTTCGTCAACCTCAACTGGTTCACGTTCGGGTAGGTCCCTGTCCGGCCGGTCCTGTGCGGAGCGGGCCCACCGTCCCGGCCCGCCCGCGCGGCCCTCAGTGCGTTTTCGGCCAACCATAATAAATCCTTGGATAGTTGACGAAGCATCGGGTCACAGTGGTCCGAGGCGATCCCCGGGTAGCGGCTTTCGGGACGGGATGCGGTGAGGACACGGTTCGCAGTACTCGGCGAGATCGAAGCACGCGTGGACGGCAGGCCCCTCGACCTCGGGCACCTGCGGCAGCGGTCCGTCCTGGCCGCACTGCTCGTCGACGCCGACCAGACCGTCCCGGTCGACCGGCTCGGAGACCGGATCTGGGGCGACCGGCCACCCCAGCGCTGGCGCCCCACGCTCTACAGCTACCTCTCCCGCCTGCGCCAGGCCCTGGAGCCGGCCGGTGACGACGAACCCCTTGTCGTCCGTGAACCCGGTGGCTACCGACTCGCCGTCGCCGCCTCGGCAGTGGACCTGCACCGGTTCCGCGAGCTCGTCGCACGGGCCCGCGACACCCAGGACGACGACGGCGCGGCCGCCCTGCTCGACCAAGCCCTCCACCTGTGGCGCGGTCCCGCCTTCGGCACCCTGGACACCCCCTGGTTCGCCACGCTGCGCGAGACCCTCCACCACGAACGCTTCACGGCCGAGCTCGACCGCAACGACCTCGCCCTGCGCCGCGGTCACCACGCGCACGTACTCGCCGGCCTCACCACGCACGCCGCGGCACACCCCCTCGACGAACGCCTGGCCGGCCAACTCATGCTGGCGCTCCACCGCTCCGGCCGCCCCGCGGACGCGCTGCGGCACTACCACCGCACGCGCCGAACCCTCGCCGAAGAGCTGGGCATCGATCCGGGCCCGCCGCTGCGGCAGTTGCACCAGCGCATCCTCGCCGCGGACCCGTCCCTCGCCCTCCCGGACCGGGCGGCCACCGAACCCCCCTCTCCGGTGCCGCGGCAACTGCCCGCCCCGCCGGCGCGGTTCACCGGACGCGACGAGGAACTGGGGCAGCTCACCAAGTCCCTCGGGGACGAGCCGCACGGCACCGTGGCGATCACGGTGATCTGCGGTCCGGGTGGTGTCGGCAAGAGCTGGCTGGCCGCTCAATGGGCCAACCGGAACGCCCAGCGGTTTCCCGACGGGCAGCTGTACGTCAACCTCTACGGCTTCGACCCCCGTACGCCGCCCCTGCCCCCGTACGTGGCCCTGCGGGGGTTCCTGGAAGCCCTGGGCGTCGCCCCGGACCGCGTGCCCACCGACCTCGGGGCCCAGTCCGCCCTGTTGCGGAGCCTGCTGGCGGACCGGCGCATGCTGATCCTGCTGGACGACGTCCGCGACGCCGACCAGGTGCGCCCGCTGCTGCCCGGCAGTCCCTCCTGCACCGTCCTCATCACCAGCCGCAACCGCCTCTCCGCCCTGGTGGCCGCGCACGGCGCCCGCCTGCTGCCGTTGGACGTCCTCAGTCCGGCGGAGGCGTACACGCTGCTGGTGGGCCGCCTGGGCGCCGAGCGCACGTCCTCCGAACCCGAAGCCGTCGCCACCCTGGTGGAGCACTGCGCCGGGCTGCCGCTCGCCCTCGGCATCGTCGCCGCCCGCGCCGCCATGCACCCCGACTTCCAGCTCGCCGTGCTCGCCGAGGAACTCGTCCGGGCCGCCGACCGCCTCACCGCACTCGATCCCGGTGACCTGGCGGTGAACGTGCGCACCGTCTTCGCCGCCTCCCACCGGGCGCTCACCCCTTCCGCCGGCCGTCTGTTCTCCTTCCTGGGCCTGGCACGGGGTCCGGACCTCGGCCTGGCCGCGGCCGCCGGCCTGGCAGGCCTCTCCCAGGCCCGAACCCGGTCACTGCTGGCCGAGTTGGAAGGCGCGCACCTGCTGCGGCAGCACCGTCCGGGGCGGTACCGGATGCACGACCTGGTCCGCCTGTACGCGGCCGAGCTCGCCGACGGCGTTCCCCCCGAGGAGGCCGCCTCCGCCCAGGACCGGCTGCTCGACCACTACCTGCACAGCGCCATCGCCGCCAACCTCCTGCTGGACGGCCCGTACACGCCCTTCCGGCCCGAACCGGACGCTCCCGCCACCGGCAGCTGCCCCGTCACGCCCGACGACACCGCGGCGGCCCTCCGGTGGTTCCACGACGAGCACGACTGCCTGCTGGCCGCCCAGTCGCAGGCCGCGGCCCTCGGACGCCACCCGGTCGTGTGGCAGTTGGCGTGGACGCTCATCTCCTACCACCTGGGCGGCCACCGGCTGCAGGAGTACGTCACCGTGTGGCAAGCCGCCCTGGTCGCGGCCGAGCACGACGGCGACGACCCCACCGCCAAGACGCTCGCGCACTGGCGCCTGGGGTTCGCCAGCGCCCGTGCCGGCGACTTCGCGCAGGCGCTCGACCGACTGCACGCCGCCCTCGCCCTGGCCGAGCGCAGCGACGACGTCGCGGGGCAGGCCCACATCTACCGCACCCTCGGCCGGGTGTGGGAGGAGCAAGGAGACGACGCGCGCGCCCTCGACCACGCGAAGCACGCCCTGCGCCTCTACCAGAAGGTGAACCACCCTCTCTGGCAGGCGAACCAGCTCAACGCGGTCGGCTGGATGCACGCGCAGCTCCGGCTCTACCCGGAGGCCCGCACGCACTGCGAGCAGGCCCTCGCCCTCTTCCGCGCGGAGGGCCTCCCGGCGCACGGGGCGTCGACCCTGGACAGCTTGGGCTACATCGCCCACCACACCGGCCGGTACCGTGACGCCCTGGAGCACTACGGGCAGGCCTTGGCGCTGTTCCGGGAGGTCGACGACACCGCCAACGAGGCCGACACCCTCGCGAACGCCGGCGACACCCATCGCGCCCTCCACCAGTACGCGGACGCGCGCGCCGCCTGGGAGCGGGCCGTCGAGCTGTACCGTTCCCAGGACCGCACCGCCGAGGCCGCGGACGTGCGCGACCGCCTGGAAGCGCTCGGGGACGAGTAGTCGGGTGGACGAGCGGACGAGTGGACGAGGACGGGAGGACGGGGGGACGAGGAGCGCGCCCACGCGGGCCGGGGTACCGGGCGGCACCCCCGTGCCCGCCCGGTACCCCCTCTCCCCCCACGCCCCCCGCGGCCGGTCAGTACCAGGCGCTGCACCCGTTGTTGCAGACCCGGACGTGGAACCGGGCGACGTCGCGGAACGTTCCGCCGCCGTGGTCGCCGGGCGTGGTGAAGGTCTGCACGTTGCCGTCGAAGTAGGCCTGCGCGTACACCTGGGTGGCGGCCCTGCTCACCGAGAAGTCGCCGTAGTACAGCCCGCCGCCCTGCGCGTAGTAGTGCTTGCACACGTAGGCGGAGCCGCCTCCGGGCGCGCTCATGGTCTTGCAGCCGCCGGCCGCGTTCGCCGTCCCCGGCACGACCATCAGACCGGCGACCGCGGCACCGGCGGCCAACAGCACGGAGAGCGTTCGCTTCATGGAGTTTCCCCTTCTCGACGCCGTGGCACCCGGCGGGCGAGGGCCGTGCGCCTTCGCCGGACACCACACTGGGGGCCGGGCCGTGGAGGAACCTTGCGCCAACCTTGAAACCGCTGGTCTGCCGCTGCGCGCCCCCGGCCCCTAGCCGTCCCTGGTCGCCGAGCGGAAGCCGGCGGGCGGGGTGATGCCGAACTCGGTCTCCAGCAACTCCCGCAGTTCGTCGGCACTTTCGACCTCCTGCACCGAGCGCGTGCCGTCGGGCTCGGTCCGGGTGAGGGTCGGCCCGTCGAACAGCAGGTGGTGGCCGGTGGCGAGGGTGCGCTGGACGTAGAGCCGGTGGAAGGGCGAGCGCGGGTGGGTGGCCACGTACCAGTTGCCCATCTTGAGGTCGACGGCCGGAGTGCGGTCCAGGGTGAAGGCGGTCTGGTCCTCCCAGGTGTCGTCCGTGAGCGCCTGCATCACCCAGACCGGGGCCGGGCTGTCCGGCTCCTCCACGACGAGGCGGTGCCGGCGCCCGGCACCGTCCCGCACCTGGCCCGGGATCATCGGCAGCGGCTCCAGCAGTGCGCCGCGACCCCCGAAACCGACGTCCGCGAGGAAACGCCCGGGGGTACCCGGCACCTCGACGGCCAGCACCATGTGGGTCCGCGGACGCTCCTCCCCCGGGCGCGCCCCGTACCGGACGCGCCCGTTGAGGCGGGTGACCCCGAAACCGAGCTGCTCCAGGACGGCCGCGAACAGACTGTTCTGCTCGAAGCAGTAACCACCCCGGGAGGATTCGACCAGCTTGGCCTGGAGGTCGGCGATCTCCAGTGACGGCACCTCACCGGCCACCACGTCGAGGTTCTCGAACGGGATGCCGAGCACGTGCGCGTAGTGCAGGGAACGGAAGGTGGCGAGGGTGGGCGTACGGTCGCCGTCCCATCCGATGCGGGCGAAGTACTTCTCCAGGTCAATGGTCATAAGATCACCGTACGGGCTGAACAGCCCGGTTGGCGCCCGGCTTTCGCCCCGGTCGGCGTGGGACGCGGGACCTAGGACTTGAGGGGTACGTCGGAGGGTTCGGGCCCCCGACCGGTCCGACCGGTCCGGGGCCCAAAAAGGCGGCCTGGTCAGACGGTGCCGAACTCGCCGACCCGGACAGCGGTGACGAAGGAGCGCCAGGCCTCGGACGGGAACACAAGAGCCGGCCCCTGCGGGTCCTTGGAGTCACGAACGGGAGCAACGCCCGGGAAGCCAGGCGCCACCTCGACGCAATCGCCGCCCTGCTGGCTGTAGCTGGACTTCACCCACGCGGCGCGAGTCAAGTTGATGTCGGACATGCGGTTCCTTCCCGAGCAGCGCGAATCCAATCGAGAGTCGCCGTCTCGCCCAGCGCTCCCACCTGCAATCGATCGTAGTGTCTCTTCCAGACCGTCAATCTGTCGGAATCACGCTCAAGGTGACTACGCCCCTCCGACTCCGAGTAGCCGAGCATGGACTGGTCCGGGAGGGTCAGCAGCCGCATCGGCAAGGCGAACGGCCGGTGCTCGGCCATGCTGAAGGGCGCGACCTGGAGAATGACGTGGCTGACCTCGAATTGCGCCTCCAGGGAACATAGCTGTTCCTGCATCACTGCCGGTCCGCCTATCGGCCGCCGCAGACAGCTCTCGTCCAGCACTGCATGGACCAGCGGAGGATCACTTCGCTTCAGTAGCTGCTGTCGCGTGAGCAGGAAGGTCACTCGCTCATCGGCCTGCTTCCGCGTGATCGTTCCTCGGCGGACGTCGGCCAGAGCCAGGGCTGTCGCGTAAGCCTCGGTCTGGAACAGGCCGGGGACGACGCCGGCCTCGAAGATCCTTATCTCGCTGGCCCTCGCCTCGTAGCCCGCGTACTCGGGGAACCCCTCCAGCAACGCCGAGTGCTTGTTCTGCAGCCACATCAGCAGCAGCGTGCCACCGGTCTCCAGAGCCTCGTCGGCCCTGCGGGCGAACTTCTCGCTGGGAGGCTCACGTGATGCAAGTTCGGCGTAGGAGACGTAGGACGGGTCGAAGCCGACCTTCCTCGCCAACTGAGCCTGCGTGAGCCTCATCGCCTCTCGCGACCTGCGGAGCTGCACTCCGAACGGCGCCCAAGGGCCTGATGTCGGGTCAAGTTGCTTGCGGTTGACCATCTCTCACCAACTTGTGGATCACCGGCTTCATCTTCAGATCTCGGGCTGATCCTGCGCCGGAGCACGCCATCATAAACACGAGCCGTAAGGGCCTCGACGCGTAGAGCAACCAAGGGAGCCATCATGCCCAGCCGCCCCCGCACGCCCGTCTACTCCCCCGAGATCGGGGAGGTCGTCCGTGACCTCGCGCGGAAGGGGATCGACGGTCGGCCGATCGAAGGCGTCTACATGGACACCCTCAACGGCCTCGCCCACCTGCGGCCCGAGCCCGGGGGGTGCGAGTGGACGACCAAGCCGGAGCACGTCCAGCGGCTCGACCGGCCGCGATACCTCACCGTCCAGCACCCCAGCCGGCCGCGCGCGAGCGACGCGGCATGAGCCCGACCCGCAGGCTGCTCACGGCGGTCATCACCGTTCCCGCCCTCAGCGCCGGTGCTGCCGCCCTCGCGTGCTGGCCCCTTCGCGACGGGCCTCTCGCCCCGCGCCTCCTGATCTTCGGACTGATCCTCGCCGCCGGCGTCATCGCGGGCCTCCCGGCCTGCCTCGTCCGGTTGTCGGCCACCGACGCCACCGACGCCACCAACGCCCCCGACTGACCCCGACCGCCCACGGAGGCAACCATGCTCCCCGAGAGCCTCGCCTGCCCGCCCCGCCGCCGGCTCGCCCACCACGCGCTCGTCCTGAACCGCGACGGGGCCGTCCTCCTGATCGAGACCACGCACGGCAGCGGCCTCACCCTCCCCGGCGGCAGCGCCGAGCGCGACGAACTCCCGCACCTCGCCGCCCGCCGCCACACCGAGACCGCCACCGGCCTCGTCCTCGCCCTCCGCACACTCCTCGCCGTCGACCACGTCGATGGCCAACTCCTCCCCGAGGGGCTGCACTTCGTACACTGGGGCGGCCGTCTCACCCCCGCGCAGGAGACGGTGGTCGCCCGCCACCGACCGCCCGACCACGTCCTCGGCGTGCACTGGGTCCACGACGCCCGCCTCGCCGACGTCATGCCCGCCGACCAGCACCGCCGCCTCCTCCAGGCCCGCGCCGCCCTCACCCGCGGCTTGCACCTGCCCCTTCTCCTCCGCGGCAGCCAGGTCCAGTAGCGGTCAACCCACCTGCCGGCTCCGGAACGTGCGGCGGTAGGTGTCGGGCGGAACGCCGACCGTCCGGTTGAAGTGGCGGCGCAGGGTCGTGGCGGTTCCCATGCCCGTGGAGGTCGCGACCGTGTCGATGGTGTCGTCCGTGGTCTCCAGCAACTCCTGGGCGTGGCGGATCCGTTGGACGAGCAGCCACCGCAGCGGGGTGGTGCCGGTCACCGCCTTGAAATGGCGACCGAGGTTGCGGGAGCTCATCCGGGCGCGGCGGGCGAGGTCCTCGACGGTGAGCGGCTGGTCGAGGCGTTCGAGCACCCACGGGAACAGGTCGGCGAGCGGGTGGTTGTCCGGGGCGGGCACCGGGGTCGTGACGAACTGGGCCTGGCCGCCGTCCCGGTGCGGGGGCACGACGAGGCGGCGGGCGGCCGCGTTGGCGCCGGACGAGCCGTGGTCGAGGCGGATGAGGTGCAGACAGAGGTCCATCGCGGCAGCCTTGCCGGCGGAGGTGAGGACGCTCCCGTTGTCCACGTAGAGGACGTCCGGGTCGACCTCCACCCGCGGGTAGCGGGCGGCCAGTTCCTCGGTGTGGGCCCAGTGCGTGGTCGCGCGCCGCCCGTCCAGGAGGCCGGCCGCCGCCAGGACGAACGCGCCCGTGCAGAGGGACGCCACCCGGGCGCCCGCCTCGTGGGCCGCGCGCACCGCCTCGACCAGGTCGGCGGGCGGTGCCTGGTCGACGTCGGCCCAGCCGGGGACGATCACGGTGTCGGCGCGCGGGAGGTGGTCGAGGCCGTGGTCGGGCTCCAGCCGGAACCGGCCGACCTGCACGGCGCGCGGCCCGCAGACGGTGACGTCGTACCAGGGGCCCGGCACGCCCACCGGGGCGGAGCCGAAGACCTCGTACGCCATGGATAGTTCGAAGTGCAGCATGCCGTCGGTGACGGCCAGCGCGACAGTGATCACGTCCGGAATTGTACGGGTGATGGCGTTCCGGACACTCTCCGCGCGGCACCCGCCGTTGCCAGGATGTCCGTGACAGCACGACGGAGCACGTGAGCAGGGGAGGAACCCCATGGGATCGGGTCGGACGGTGACGGTGTTCGGCGCGTACGGGCACACCGGGCGGTTCGTGGTGGCGCAGCTGGTGGAGCGCGGGTTCGTGCCGGTGCTCTCCGGACGTGACGCCGCGAAGCTGAAGGCGCTGGCGGGGGGCAGGCCCGGGGCAGCCGACTCCGGGGCGGCCGACTCCGGGACGACCGCCTCCGGGGCGGCCGGGTCCGGGCTGGAGGTCCGCCCGGCGACGGTCGACGACCCGGCGTCGCTCGACCGTGCGCTGGCCGGGGCGGCGGCCGTGATCAACTGCGCCGGCCCGTTCGCGTCGACGGCCGCGCCGCTGATCGAGGCGGCGCTGCGCGCCGGGATCCCCTACCTGGACGTGGCGGCCGAACTCGAGGCCAACCTCGACACGTTCGCGCGGTTCACCGAGCGCGCCCGGGCCGCCGGTGCGGTGATCGTCCCGGCGATGGCCTTCTTCGGCGGCCTCGGCGACCTGCTGACGACCGCCGCGATGGGCGACTGGACGACCGCCGACGAGGCGCACATCGCGTACGCGCTGAACAGCTGGCACCCCACCGCCGGGACGCGCGCCTCGAGCGCCGTCTCCCGCGCGCGGCGGGGCACCCGTCGGCTCCGGTACGCGGACGGGCGGTTGGAGCACCGCGAGGACGCCCCGCCGACCCTGGAGTGGGCCTTCCCCGAGCCGGTGGGCCCCCGGGCCGTGGTCGGGGAGTTCACGATGGCGGACGTCGTCACCGTCCCCACGCACCTCGCGATCCCCGACGTGACCACCTACATGACCGTCGAGGCGGCCCGGGAGGTGGTGGCCCCGGACACGCCGACGCCCGCCGCGACCGACGAGCGGGGGCGGTCCGCACAGACCTTCCTGGTCGACGTCGTGGTGCGCTCCGGCGGCAGCGAACGGCGCGCGGTGGCCACCGGCCGGGACATCTACGCCGTCACCGCGCCGCTCGTGGTGGAGGCGCTCGACCGCGTCCTGACCGGGCGGACCAGGGCGGTCGGGGTCGCCGCCGCCGGCGAGCTCTTCGACGCGGCCGGCTTCCTGCGCGCGCTGGCCCCGCACGTCACGGTGGAGCTGCCGGGCTGAGGGCCGTGACGGGCCCTCGGCCGCCACCTCGGCAGGGGCGGCGGGGTCCGTGCGCAGCTGGCCCCGACGGGCGTGACCAGCCCGCCTTCTTCCGGTCGGCCGGGCTCGGGTCCTGGGCGTGGGACGGTCCGGTGCGGATGGCATCGAGCGCGGCCCCGTCGCGCCGCAGCGGCTCCCGGTAGGCCGCCACGGCGCGGCCGCGGGTCGCCCACATGCGAGACGAGGGCCGCGTTGTCGGTCCTGACGAATCCGGGTACGGCCTCAGGTTCGGCGCGGGGGCGCAGCCGGGCCACCGGATTTCGCGGCGGTCCCCGGACCGGGCGGGTCAGCGGACGGTGACCTGGATGCTCTTGGTGACGCTGCCGCATCCGGGGGCGGGCTGCACCTCTCCCCCGGTGCAGTTGCCACCTCGGACGCGGAACTCCCAGGTCAGCGTGGTGGTGCCGGGGGCGAGGGCGGTGAAGGTCTGGTCGATCCCCGGGGAGCAGCCGGTGCTGCCCCCGCAGGGGTCGATGACGACGTCCGGGCCCTGCCGCACCACGGCGCCGTCGCCGGCCGAGGTGAGGGCCCAGGTCCAGGCCGTCATGCTGTCGACCCCTCTGACGCCGAACCGCTGTCCGACGGTCAGGGTCACCGTGCTGGTCGGGTACGGGTCCCCGCCTCCGCGAGGGTGGGGAGGGCCACCTCCGTCTCCGGCCGGGTGGTGGGCGGGGTTGCGGGCGTTCCGGGCTCGGCGGTGCAGGCCGTGAGCAGGGGCGCGGCGGCCAGGAGTGCCGCCGCCACGACGGCGAGGGTGCGACGCATCAGTTCCCGGCCTCCCGGACCCGGCGGCGCAGCGTGATGAGCAGGGCGACCGAGGCCAGCCACCGGGCGAACAGGGCCTCGCGCTGGACGCTCGCCCCGGTGGCCGCGGCCGCGCGCAGCCAGCCGCGGACCAACTCGGCCGCCTCCCGGCCGTTCAGCGGTTCGGGCAGGGCGAGCGCCGCGGTGAAGCCGCCGGCGCGGACGTACCGGGCCAGGAAGCCGAGTGGGTAGGGGCCGATGCTCAGGGCCTCGGCCTGGTAGGAGGCGGCGATCGCGGCGTCGCCGAAGAGCACGCGCCGGGGGGTACCGCCGATCAGCAGCCCGCGGGTGAGGGCGGCCTCGACGTCGTAGCCGGTGATCAGCTCGGCGTCCGGACGGATGGTCGTCATTTCGGCAGCTCCACGCCGTAGGCCTGGTTGAGGTTCGAATTGCCGGTGAGGTGTCCGGCGTTCAGGCGACTGTGGATGAACTGGTCCTCCGTCACCCACTCGGAGTGGCCCCACGGGTTGTAGACCTGGAGCTTGTCGCCGTCCCGCGCCATGATCACCATCTCGTGGAACCCGGTGCCGTCACCGACGCTGAGAGGCACCGGTTTGCCCTCGTCGAGGGCCTTCTCGATCCGGACGAGGGCGGCGCGCCGGTCGTCGTCGGACTTGAGGCTGACGTTCTCGTAGGGGCCACCGGTGGCCTTCTCGAGGTTCTGGTCGACCACCAGCCTGGTTCCCTTGTCGCCGAGTCCGCTCGTCCCCTGCGGGTAGGGCTTGCTGCCGTCGGCGAGTTGGCCCTGCTGGAACCGCTGGATGTAGAGGTCCTGGAGGCGCCGCTCGAAGTTGCTCGTGGAGTCCGCTCCCGGGACGTCGGGCGTGTTGCCGGTGGTGACCTGGAGCATCGTCACCGGGTCGAGCTCGAGGTGGGCGACCACCGTGGACGCGGCGACGCAGTCGTTGACGTCGCCCTGGGCGTACGTGCCGCCTCCGCCGAGCGCCCTGCCGTTGAAACCGACTTCGGCGCCCCGGTAGAGGAGGTCCACCTTCTCCGTGGTGGACTCCTCGCGCGCGCCGTCCGTGCCGAGGGCCGGGACGAGGTGCTGGGACAGCCACAGCGGGTCGTCGCCGTGGGCATGGATGAGCGCGCCGAACTGCTGGACCTCGGCCACCGAGTGGCCGGCGGCCAGCGCCTTCCAGAGGTAGGCGGCCTCCTCCGGCGACTTGGCGCCGGACAGCAGGCCCCGGAACGCGGCCTGGTCGGCGGGACTCAGCCCGGCCAGGGTCTCGTTCGCGCGCGACAACTGGAAGTCCGTCAGGATGTAGCCGCCGTCGGCGCCGGCGCCGCCCGGGCCCTGTTCGTTCGCCAGGACCAGCGCGGCGAGCGGGTCGAGCGTGCCCTGACCGGCGCGCTCGGCGCGGGCCTGGGCGGCGAGTTGGTTGACCAGGCTCGCGGTGTGGGTACCGCTGCTCTCCGCCCGCCGGGCGGCCGCGATCCGGTCCGTCACGCCGGCCAGCGCGGGTTCCAGGCCGGCGGCGGCGAAGAAGGCGCCGCGCAGCGACTCAGCGCCCTGTTCAGCGAGTCGACGCCGTGCGTGTCGGTGTTCTGGGCCCACTCCAGGTCGTCCGCCCAGGTGCCCAGCAGGCTGGCGCCCTGCTGCAGGGCCTTCTGGGAGACGGCCAGTTCGTTCGCCAGCGCCTTCACGGCCTGGGTGGCGTGCTCGGCGACCGACCCGGTCCAGACGCTCGGCAGCCCGCTGGTGGCGACCGCCCCGAGGTCCTCGGACGCCTTCGCGTAGGCCTTGGCGGTCTCCGCGTACGCCTTGGCCCGCTCGCGGATCGCGCCCGGACTGCCGACCGGCCCGGCGACGGCCAGCGCCTTCTCGACGGCGAGCCCCAACTGCTGGACGCCGCCGCCGAACGGGTCGACGGCCCGGATGGCCTGCTCGGCCTGCTGGAGGTCCTTGAGCTTGCTCATCCCGCCCGCCCCGCGCACCTGTCCGGTGTGTCCGGTGTGTCTGCCATCTCCCGGTCTCCCCCCGTGAGGCTGCTTGCCCGCCGTGATCGAGCGAGCACGATCGATGAGCATAGACGCTGCCGGCGGGGTGCGGTCGCGGAGTCCTGGGAGAGGAGGGCGGCGGCGCGGGCGGGGTTCGGCGTGCTACCGCGAGCGGTCCGGTTCGGCCGCGACCACGGCCGCGCCGTCGCCGATGTGGAGGACCGCGTCCGCCCCGTCGACGATCCGGCGGTCGAGCGGGAAGTAGCCCGGCACCGTGGTGCGGGTGCGGGTGCGGGCCGGTCCGATCGCGGTGGAGGTGGTCAGGCCCCAGGTGGGGCAGCGGAGTTGGAGGATGCCCTCGTAGGTGTCCGGCTCGGGCTCGCCGAGGCCGAGCGCCTCGCTGCGGCCCAGGCTGCCGGCGACGAAGGCGTAGCGGTCGCCCAGGAGGGAGCCGACGACGGCGCCGGCGCCGGTCCAGACGCAGTCGTACTCACCCATGCTCCAGGCGCTCTGGTGGGTCTGCAGGTGACTGTTGTGGGCGTGGACGAGGGTCGCTCCCCGCCGGGCCTCGACGGTCCGGATGTCGAGGAGGTTCCGGGCCATGAGCCCGTCGCGGGTGGCGAGCAGGCGGGTCAGTCGCGGACCCGGGGCGAGCGGCCGTGCCGCCTGCCGGTGGTAGCGGAGCAGACCGAGGCCCGCGGTGAGGTGCGTCCCGGCCCGCCGCCACGCGTCGCCCGAGGTGGTCGCGATCAGCTCCGCCTCGCGCGTGTGGAGCGCGGTGAGCAGGTCGTCGGCGATCGACCGCAGCCGCTCGGCCTCGGCGGTGGCGCCGGGCGACTCGGCCGGGTCCATGACGGCCTCGGCGCGGCTCCAGCGTTCGTCGCCCCCGGCGAGGCGCCCGATGTCGAGGGCGAGCGCGAGCCCCCTCGCGGCGTTCAGGTAGTCGCGGGCGTGTTCCAGGTAGCGGCGCGGGCTGGGTGCGCTGTGGTTCTCGGTCGGGATGTCGAAGCCGTGGAAGGCCAGTCGCGCCTCCGGCGGCCGGTTCCGGTTGTACTCGCGCATCCAGGCGACCAGCCGCCGGTTGGCGTCGAGCTCGCCGAAGCCGTGGGAGAAGCCCTCGCGCATCACCGCGTCGAGGGTGCCCGTTCCCTCCTGGACGAACTCGTTCACGGCGAGCGCCGCGACGCGGTCGGTCTCCAGGGCGATCGACCGGAAGCCGGCCTCCACCAGCCGGGCGAACAGCTCGTTGCGGACCAGTCCGAAGGCCGGTTCCCGGTGCGTCGGCTCGCCGAGCGCCACCAGCTCACATGACGGGGTCACGAAGTCTCGCATGTCCTGACTCATGGACCTCAAGCGTAACCTTGAAAGACCGGTTGAGACTTTGGCGGCCCGATGCTCCCGATTACCGCTCTACCGTCCGGTGAACCCTCAAAGGAGTGACGACCATGCGACCGTCGGACCTCGCGCGCGAGCACGGCCTGTCGGCCCAGGCGGTCCGCAACTACGAGCGGGACGGGTACCTCCCGCCCGCCGAGCGCACGCCCAGTGGCTACCGGATCTACACCGAGGTGCACGCGGCGGCGCTCCGCGCCTACCTGCCCCTCGTCGCGGCGTACGGCCACGCGACCGGCGGCGAGATCATGAACGCGCTCCACCGCGACGCGCTCGACGACGCCCTGACGGCCGTCGACCGCGGCCACAGCCGGCTGCTCCGCGACCGGGAGACCCTCGCCGCGGTGCGGCGGGCCGTGGACCACCTGACGGCGGAGCCCGCGGCCGCGGCGGACGCACCGGCGGACCGTACCGTCCGGTCCGTCGGCGAACTCGCCCGCCGGCTCGGCGTCACCCCGGCGACCGTGCGCAACTGGGAGGCCGCCGGCATCCTCACCCCCGGGCGGGACCGTGCGACCGGCCACCGCGTCTTCCGCGCCGACGACCTCCGCGACGCCGAGCTGGCCCACCTCCTCCGACGCGGGGGCTACCGGCTGGACCACATCGCCGGAGTCGTCCGGCAGATCCGCGAAGCCGGCGGCACCGGGGCCCTGTCCGGCGCCCTGGACGACTGGCACCGGAAACTGACGGTGCGGGGCCTCGCCATGCTCCACGCGGCCACCCACCTCGCGAACTACCTCGCCCTGCTCGGCCACGGCCCGCCGGGGCGGAGCGCGGCCCGGGAAGCCGAGTGGGCCGAGCAGGCCGAGTAGCGGTCACGCCAGGTCACCACGGCAGGGCCCGGGACGTGCGTGCCCGCCGGACTCCGCGCGCGGCGACGCCGACGGGGGGTGGCCGCGGGCGTACGACCCCGCCGCCCGGACGTCACCCGGGCAGCGAGGGGCCCGGTCCGCGCGGCGGGGCAGGCAGGCCCCGCCAGGACCGACCTGGGCCGGGTGCCCGTCACTCCTCGACGGGTCCGGCGGGCCGGGCGGGCCGAGCGGGTGCGGCGGGTACGACCCGGCAGGCGAAGACGACGTGGGCGACGATGACGAGTCCGACGGGGAAGCCGCCGAGCAGGAACAACCACGCCGGCAGGAGGTTGGTGAGCAACCCGAGGGCGAGGCGGGCCCTCCGGCCGGTCGACGCCCAGGGGGCCACCATCAGCAGGGCGAGGAGGGCGGGGGCGCCGAACAGCACGGCGGTGAAGAGGGGGACCGCGACGTACGTCTCCAGCGGGAAGCCCGTGCCGCCCCCGAGGTACACGCTCCCGCTGAAAGCGAGCGCGACCAGCTCGGCCATCAGGACGATCGACGTCAGGTAGTGGCAGAGGTAGCGCAGCGCGGCCCGCCCGGCCCAGCGCAGGGCGGCCCGGCCGTGTGCGGCCCAGAGGCGGGCCCCGATGGCGAACGGGAGCAGCAGGAGCGGTGCCACGCCCAGGAGGAGCAGCCCGAGGTCGCCGCCGGGGTGGTCCTCGGCGAGTTCGAACACGGCCAGGTAGGCGGCCGGCAGCCCGATGAGGGTGGCGACGGTGAAGGAGTGGCCGGTCGCGCAGCACAGGCCGTCCCCGGCCGACCACCTCGACAGCGGCCCGCGCCGCCCGGGGCCGCCACCGGCGGTCCAGCCCGCCCGCACCGCCTGCCCGGCCCGCCCCACGACCGCCGGTTCGATGAACTGTGACATCCGCTCGCGCCCCCTCCGGAAGATTGAACGCGTTCAAAATATGCCCGGGGCCCCGGTGCGGTCAATTGACGGACGCTCACCCGCCCCGACGGCCGAGGTACGCGGCTCCCCCGCCAGGGCCGGGAAGGCGACGGTGCCGCGGGTGACCACCATCAGCCGGGCCGCGTCGCCGGGGGGCGCGAAGCCGCGGTACGGGGTGATCGACTCGGGGTGGCCGACGGTGTACGCCGTGCCGACGCGGGCGGCCGACGCCGGAGGAGACGGCCAGTCAACCCGAGGTGGCCGCCCGAGGAGCGGCCGCCCGAAAAGCGCGCGACGCACGGCGACACCTCCGGTTAGGCTCCCCCCGGCAGCGGGGCCCTCGGCCCCGCCCTGACCGTCGCCCACCGCGCGAGGCCTGCCCGGCGGCGGACCAGCCGGACCGGCAGGCCCCCGGAGACCGTGACGCCCGCCATGCGACAACACCTGACCACCCTCGCCCGCGACGGCCGGGCACTCGCCGTCCTCGCCGTCCCGCTCGCGCTCACCCAGCTCGCCCAGATCGCGCTCACCACCACCGACATGGTGATGATGGGCGGCCTCGGGACGGCGGAACTCGCGGCCGGGGGGCTCGCGGTGGTGATCTTCGTCCAGGTCCGCATCATGGGCGCCGGCCTGATCACCCCCGTCGGCAACCAGGTGGCGGCGGCCGCCGCCCGCGCGGAGCGGGCGGCGCGCACCGAACCGGCGGCCACAGCGGCCGCAGTCGCAACGGTCGACGCCGCGGCGGCAGGCGGTGGGGCCCCAGGCGGCGCGGCGGCGACAGGCGGCGGCGCGGCGGCTCCGGCCGGCGAAGCGGCGAGTTCCGACGACGAGGTCCGCGGCGTGGTCCGGGCGGCCCTCGCGGTCGCCACCCTCGCCGGGGCCGTCGGCGCCGTCCTCATGATCCTGGCCGGCCGGGCGGTGGGCCTGCTCGGCCAGGACCCGGACGTCACCGCCCTCACCCGGGACATGCTCGCCGCGCTCGCCCCCGGCCTGCTCCCCAGCCTGTGGTTCCAGGTGATCCGCGAGTTCACCGTCGGAATGCGCCGCCCGCAGGCCCTGCTGCAGATCACCGTCGTCTCGATCGCCGTCAACGCGGCCCTCGACTGGGCACTGGCCCACGGGAGTTGGGGCCTGCCCGCGCTCGGCCTGGCCGGCATCGGGCTCGCCACCAGCATCGTGCAGCTGTTCTCCTGCCTGGCGCTGTACGCGATCGCCCGCCGCGACCCGTTGCTCGCGCCGCTGCTCCGCCCGGGCTTCCGCAAGGCCGACCTCCCCGGCGTACGGCGGCTGCTCCGGCTCGGCACGCCGATCTCCGCCACCTACGGGTCCGAGGGCGGCTTCTTCCTGGTGACGGCGCTGCTGGCCGGCAGCTTCGGCGCGGCCGCGCTCGCCGCGCACAACGCCGCCAGCCAGTTGATCAACATCGTGTTCCAGTTCGGGGTCGGCCTCTCCCAGGCGACCTCGATCAACGTCAGCCGTGAGCTCGCCTTCGGCGACCACGCGGCCGCGCGACGTCTGCGGAGCACCGCCCTGGCCTGCGGCGCGGCCGTGACGACCGTGGCCGGCGCGCTCTACCTCGCCCTCCCCGAACTGGTGCTGCGCCCGTTCTTCGACCCGGACGCGTCCGCCGACGGTCCGGGCCTGGAGATCGCCACCGGCCTGCTGGTCGTCGCGGCGGTGCTGCAACTCGTCGACAGCGCCCAGGTCATCGGCGTCGGCCTGCTCCGCGGGCTGGACGACACGGCGAGCGGCTTCCGGATCACCCTGGTCGGGTACTGGCTGGTCGGCCTGCCGGCCGGCTGGCTGCTCTCCGGCCCCCTCGACACCGGCGTGCGCGGGCTCTGGGTCGGTCTGACGCTCGGCCTCGCCACCACCGCCGTCCTCCTGCTGCGCCGCTACGGCCGCACCCTCGCCGGACGGACCGCGGCCGGCGTCGGCTCGCCGGCCCGCGTGGAGTGCGAGGCCTGACGCTCCCGAGTGCCCGAGTGCCCGAGTGCCCCAGTACCCGAGTACCCGGGCCACCCGGGTGCCCGAGTGCCCGAGTGCCCGAGTGCCCGGGTGGCCCGGCACCCTCCGGAGGGCGGGCCCCCGGTCCGGGAGCCGCGCTGGACGGCCCCCGTCGACCGGCGTGCAGGAAATTGGATTCGTGGAGTCGCATTAGCTAGCCTCTGGAGCGTGAGGCTGACCAAGAGCACCGACATCGCCCTCCGCATCGCCATGCGGCTGGCGGTCCTCGACGAGGACGCGAACCCGACCACCCGCGAGGTGGCCGAGGCGGTGGGCGTGCCGTACACGCACGCCGCCAAGGTGGTCAGCCGGCTGCAGCACCTCGGGGTGGTGGAGGCCCGGCGCGGGCGGGGCGGCGGGCTGGTGCTCACCTTCGCCGGCCGGACCGGCTCGCTCGGGCTGCTGCTGCGCGAGCTGGAGGGCGTCGGCGACGTGGTCGGCTGCGAGGACGAGCCGCCGTGCCCGCTGCGCGCCGCGTGCCGTCTGCGGGGAGCACTGCGCTCCGCGCAGGAGGCGTTCTTCGCCACGCTCGACCCGCTCTCCATCGGCGACCTGGTCGCCTCCCCCACCGGCCCGGTGCTGCTCAGCCTCACCGGCAGACCGGCGGACTGAACCCTCCGCCGACCCGCCCGGACCCCGCCCCCGACCGCCACCCCCCGTACCCGCACCGGCCCCCATCGCAACACCGCACCGCCGGGTCGCGCACCCGCACGACCTAAAATACGACTCTCAGATACCATTTTGGAGCGAGCCCGATGCTGTCAGCCAAGTCCGCCGAGGTCGTCGAAGCCACCCTGCCCGCCGTGGGCGGTGCGATCGGCGACATCACGCCGCTCTTCTACCAGAAGATGTTCGCGGCCCACCCGGAGCTGCTGCGCGACCTGTTCAACCGGGGCAACCAGGCCAACGGCACCCAGCGGCAGGCACTGGCCGGCTCGATCGCCGCGTTCGCCTCCGCCCTGATAGCCCACCCCGACCAGCGGCCGGACGCCATGCTCGCCCGGATCGCGCACAAGCACGTCTCGGTCGGCATCAGCAACGACCAGTACCGGATCGTCCACGAGCACCTGTTCGCCGCCATCGTCGAGGTGCTCGGCGAGGCCGTCACGCCGGAGGTCGCCGCCGCCTGGGACGAGGTGTACTGGCTGATGGCCAACGCGCTGATCGCCGTCGAGGACCGACTGCGCGCCGAGGCCGCCGCCGCGCAGGGCGGCGACCCGGCCGACCTGTGGCGCCCGTACACGGTGGTGGCCCGCTACCAGGAGACCGACGACGTCACCACCTACCTGGTCCGCCCCGCCGACGGCGGCCCCGTCCCGCCGTCCCGGCCCGGCCAGTACGTCTCGGTCCGCGCCGAACTGCCCGACGGCGCCCGGCAGATCCGCCAGTACAGCCTCTCCGGCGACCCCGACGGCGCGCTGCAGTTCACCGTCAAGCGGGCCCCCGCCACGGCCGACGGCGCCCCGGCCGGCGAGGTCTCCAACCACCTGCACGACCACCTGCACGCCGGCGACACGGTCGAGCTCGCCCCGCCGCTCGGCGACCTCACCCTGGCCGGCGGCGGGAGCGGCACGGGCGCCGACGCCGGCCCCGTGCTGCTCGCCTCGGCCGGCATCGGCAACACCCCGATGACCGCGATGCTCGCCCACCTCGCCGCCACCGGCTCCACCCGGACGGTGATCTCCGTCCACGGCGACCGCGACCAGCTCTCGCACGCCTTCCGCGCCGACCTCGGCCAGCTCACCGCCAAGCTGCCGAACGCCAGCGCCCACGTCTTCTACGAGCGGCCGCTCGGCGACTGGCCGCAGGAGCGCACCGGCCTGGTCGACCTCTCCACCGTCGACATCCCGGCCGGCACCACCGCGTACCTCTGCGGCCCGCTGCCCTTCCTGCGCTCGGTCCGCGGCCAGCTGCTCACCGCGGGCGTGCCCGCCGCGGCCATCCACTACGAGGTGTTCGGCCCCGACCTCTGGCTCGGCCAGGACGCCTGACGCCCCCGCCCCACCGGGGCACGGTCCGGCCCGGCGCGGCACCCTCCCGCCGGGCCGGGCCGCTCGGTAGCATCGCAGCCGCACGATCACCGGCGGGCCGGCCGACGGCCCCCGCACCACCGGCGCAGGGAGGGGACGATGAGGGTCGCGCTGTTCGCCACCTGCGTCAACGACGCGTTGTACCCGGCCACCGCGATCGCCACCGTCCGGCTGCTGGAGCGGCTCGGCGTCGACGTCGACTTCCCGGCCGGGCAGAGCTGTTGCGGCCAGCCGCAGTTCAACACCGGCTACCGGCGGGCCTGCGAACCGCTGGTCCGCCGGACGGCGCGGGCGTTCGCCGGGTACGACCACGTGGTGACGCCCTCCGGCTCGTGCGTGGCGATGGTCCGCGACAACTACCCGCGGATCGGGGCCCGGGCCGCCGCCGAGGGGCGCGGCACCGGCCTCACCGACCTCGCCGCCCGGCTCGGGCCCCGCGTCCTGGAGCTGTCCGAGTTCCTGACCGACGTGCTGGGCGTCGAGGACGTCGGCGCCCACTTCCCGCACCCGGTCACCTACCACCCGTCCTGCCACGGGCTGCGCGTCCTCGGCCTGGGCGACCGGCCGCTGCGGCTGCTCCGGGCGGTCCGCGGCCTGGAGCTGCTGGAACTGCCCGGCGCCGAGGAGTGCTGCGGCTTCGGCGGCACCTTCGCGGTGAAGAACCCGGCGGTCTCCACGGCGATGGGCGAGGACAAGCTGCGCAACGCCCGCGCCACCGGCGCCCGGGTGCTCTGCGGCGGCGACAACTCCTGCCTGCTGCACCTCGGCGGACTTCAGCGCCGCCGAGGCGACGCGCTGCGCCCGCTGCACCTCGCCGAGATCCTGGCGAGCACCGAGGCCGAGCCCTGGAGCCCGAGTTGAGCACCGAGCCGGGGAGCCCGGGTGGAGCACCGAGCCCCGGGGCCCGAGTTGGGCGCCGAGCCGCGCCGACACCGGGCGAGGGCCCGCCCCTGGAGCGGGAGTTGAGCGCCGAGCCCGGGAGTCCCAAGTCGAAGGCCCAGCCGTGGAGGCCGAGTTGAGCACAGGCACCTTCCTCGGAATGCCCGCCTTCCCGGAGGCCGCCGCACGCGCCACCCGGGACGCGACGCTGCGCGCCAACCTGCGGCACGCCACCCACACCATCCGCGACAAGCGGGCCCGCGCGGTCGCCGAACTCGCCGACTGGCCCGAGCTGCGCGCCGCCGGCAAGGCCGTCAAGGACCACACCCTGCGCCATCTCGACCACTACCTCGTCCAGTTGGAGCAGGCCGTGACGGCGGCCGGCGGCACCGTGCACTGGGCCGCCGACGCGACGGAGGCCAACCGGATCGTCACCGAGCTGGTCCGCGCCACCGGCGAGCGCGAGGTGGTCAAGGTCAAGTCGATGGCCACCCAGGAGATCGGGCTGAACGAGGCGCTCGCCGAGGCCGGCATCGCCGCGTACGAGACCGACCTCGCGGAACTGATCGTGCAGTTGGGCGACGACCGGCCCTCGCACATCCTCGTCCCGGCGATCCACCGCAACCGCGCCGAGATCCGGGAGATCTTCGCCGAGCGGATGGCCTCCTGGGGCCGGCCGGCGCCCGAGGGGCTGACCGACTCGCCCGCCGAACTCGCCGAGGCGGCCCGGCTGCACCTGCGCGAGAAGTTCCTCCGCGCCCGGGTGGCCGTCTCCGGGGCCAACTTCATGGTCGCCGAGACCGGCACCCTGGTGGTCGTGGAGTCCGAGGGCAACGGCCGGATGTGCCTCACCCTGCCGCGCACCCTGATCTCGGTGGTCGGCATCGAGAAGGTGGTGCCGACCTGGCGGGACCTCGAGATCTTCCTGCAGCTGCTGCCGCGCTCGTCCACCGCCGAGCGGATGAACCCGTACACCTCGCTCTGGACCGGCACCGCCCCGGGCGACGGCCCGTCCGAGTTCCACCTCGTCCTGCTCGACAACGGCCGGACGACCGCTCTCGCCGACCGGGTCGGCCGCCAGGCGCTGCGCTGCATCCGCTGCTCGGCCTGCCTCAACGTCTGCCCGGTCTACGAACGGGCCGGCGGCCACGCCTACGGCTCGGTCTACCCGGGGCCGATCGGCGCCATCCTCACACCCCAACTGCGCGGCACCACGAGCCCGCTGGACGCTTCGCTGCCGTTCGCCTCGTCGCTCTGCGGGGCCTGTTACGAGGTCTGTCCGGTGGCGATCGACATCCCCGAGGTGCTGGTCCACCTGCGCGAGCGGGTCACCCGGCAGCCCGGACACCGGCTGGAGCGGGCCGCCATGGCGGCGGCCGGCTACGTACTGGACCACCCCGCGCTGCTCGCGGCGGCCGAGCGGGCGGCGGCCCGGGCCCGGCGGCGGCTGCCGCGCCGGCTGCCCGGACCCGGCCGGGCCTGGACCGACACCCGCGCGCTGCCGGAACCGCCGGCCGAACCGTTCCGCGACTGGTGGAGGAGGAACCGCCGATGACCGCCCACCGCGGCCCCGACCCACGGCAGCCCTCGACCGGCTCCCGCGAGCTGGTCCTCGCCCGGATCCGCGCCGCGCTCGGCGGCCCCGGCCCGCACGGCGGCCCCACCGACACGACCCCCGGCGATCCGCTGCCCCGCCGCGACTACCGGCAGAGCCACTCCCCGGCCGACGACCCGGCGGCCCTGCTCGACCTGTTGCACCACAACCTGGCCGACTACCGGGCCCAGGTGCACCGCTGCACCCCGGCCGGCCTGCCCGCACGCGTCGCCGCGCTGCTCGCCGCCCGCGGCGCCCGGACCGTCGCCGTGCCGGAGGACCTGCCGACCGCCTGGCTCGCCGCCGCGACCGGACTCGTGCCGGTCACCGACGACGGCACGCTCACCGCCGCCGAGCTCGACCGGACGGACAGCGTGCTCACCGGCTGCGCGCTGGCGATCGCCGAGACCGGCACCCTGGTCCTGGACGCGGGCCCGGCCCAGGGCCGCCGACTGCTCACGCTCGTCCCCGACCACCACGTCTGCGTCGTGCTGGCGCCCGAGCAGGTGGTCGCCTCCGTCCCGCTCGCCCTCGCCCGCCTCGACCCGTCCCGCCCGCAGACGTGGATCTCCGGGCCCTCGGCCACCAGCGACATCGAGCTCGACCGGGTCGAGGGCGTGCACGGCCCGCGCACCCTGGAGGTCGTGCTGGTCTCGGCGGAGACCACACCGGCGCACGGCACGACGGCGCACGGCACGACGGCGCACGGCACGACGGCGCACGGCACGACGGCGCACGGCACGACGGCGCACGGCACGACGGCG